>NZ_JBDKEE010000008.1:0-245944 GCF_051130085.1 Enterobacter sp. PTB | reverse complement strand
TCCATGTCACTTTGAGTGCCCACACAGATTGTCTGATAAATTGTTAAAGAGCAGTTGCGACGCGGCTTACAGCTCACCGTCGCGAGGTGGCGTATATTACGCTTTCCTCTTTCAGAGTCAACCCTGAAATTCAGGATTTTTTCTCTTCAACCGACCGGGTTAACTGTGAAGTGATTCACATCTGCCGTGTCGATGGAGGCGCATTATAGGGTGCCGCCGAGGAATGACAAGCGGAAATATGCATTTTTATTTCGACCGCTCACCTTTTCACCAAAAAGGCTATTTTTGGTGCTTTTTAATCTCTTTTGGCAGCTCTGCCAGGCTATTAATCACCCAATCCGCGGCACTCTCTGCTTCAGGGGTCACAGGTTTGCCGGTGCGCACAAGTATTTTAGTCCCCACACCTGCGGCGGTTGCTGCCTGCATATCTTCCAGTTTATCGCCCACCATATAAGAAGCAGCCATATCGATATGCAGGAATTCCTGCGCAGAGATAAACATTCCCGGATGCGGCTTGCGGCAATCACACGTCTGGCGAAACTCTTCTACAGTTCCCTGCGGGTGGTGCGGGCAATAGTAAATGCCATCAAGTTCGACACCGCGGTCAGCCAGCGACCAGTCCATCCATTCCGTCAGCGTCTCGAATTGCGCCTCGGTGAATTTTCCACGTGCGATACCGGACTGGTTGGTCACGACCACCAGCGCATAGCCCATCTCTTTCAGCTGGCGCATGGCATCGATAACGCCCTCGATAAACTCGAACTCATCAATCTCGTGGACATAACCGTGATCCACATTGATAGTGCCATCACGATCGAGAAAAATTGCGGGTACTGATTTTGCCACCGGTTTGCTCCTGAAAAAGGCATGTACAGCTAGTATCTCATGAATCGCAGCGCAATAAAGTGCTCATCGTACAGAGTTGGATTGATTTAGACGTCTGGATGCCTTAACATCCGTTTTGTTTACGGTCATCACCCGTATCTGGCAGAAGAAAATGCCACGGCTAACTTACATACGATAAAAATAATCTAATGATTAAACTTTCCAATATCACCAAAGTGTTCCAGCAGGGGAACCGAACCATTCAGGCGCTGAACAATGTCAGCCTGCATGTTCCTGCTGGTCAAATTTATGGCGTCATTGGCGCATCGGGTGCAGGTAAAAGTACGCTGATCCGTTGTGTTAACCTGCTTGAGCGCCCAACCCAGGGTCGTGTAGAAGTAGGCGGGCAGGAACTGACCGCCCTTTCAGAGAAAGAACTGACGAAAGCACGCCGCCAGATTGGCATGATCTTCCAGCACTTTAACCTGCTGGCCTCCCGTACGGTGTTTGGCAACGTTGCCTTGCCGCTGGAACTGGACAACACGCCAAAAGAAGAAGTTAAGCGTCGCGTAACCGAACTGCTGGATCTCGTTGGTCTGGGTGATAAACACGATAGCTACCCGGCAAACCTGTCCGGTGGACAAAAACAGCGTGTGGCCATTGCCCGCGCGCTGGCAAGTAACCCGAAAGTGCTGCTGTGCGATGAAGCCACCAGCGCATTAGATCCCGCCACTACGCGTTCCATTCTGGAGCTGCTGAAGGACATCAACCGTCGCCTCGGCCTGACCATTCTCCTTATTACACATGAAATGGACGTGGTGAAACGCATCTGTGATTGCGTCGCGGTAATCAGCAACGGTGAGTTGATTGAGCAAGACACGGTCAGCGAAGTGTTTTCCCATCCGAAAACCCCACTGGCACAACAGTTTATTCAGTCCACGCTGCACCTGGATATTCCGGAAGATTATCTGGAGCGTTTAAAAACAGAATCGACAGCGGACAGCGTCCCGATGCTGCGTATGGAGTTCACTGGCCAGTCCGTCGATGCGCCACTGCTGTCCGAAACCGCACGCCGCTTTAATGTGAATAACAACATCATCAGCGCGCAAATGGATTACGCCGGTGGCGTGAAGTTCGGCATCATGCTGACGGAAATGCACGGCACACAAGCAGAAACCCAGGCGGCCATTGCCTGGCTGCAAGAACATCACGTAAAAGTAGAGGTACTGGGTTATGTCTGAGCCGATGATGTGGCTGCTGGTTCGCGGCGTTTGGGAAACGCTGGCAATGACCTTTGTATCAGGCTTCTTTGGTTTTGTGATTGGTCTGCCGGTCGGCGTGCTGCTGTATGTGACGCGCCCGGGACAAATCATTGAGAATGCGAAGCTGTATCGCACCCTGTCTGCACTGGTGAATATCTTCCGTTCTATCCCGTTCATTATTCTGCTGGTGTGGATGATTCCATTTACCCGTGTGATCGTGGGAACGTCTATCGGTTTGCAGGCAGCCATCGTTCCGCTGACCGTGGGAGCTGCGCCGTTTATCGCCCGTATGGTGGAAAACGCCCTGCTGGAAATCCCGACCGGTTTGATCGAGGCTTCCCGCGCGATGGGGGCAACGCCAATGCAGATCGTGCGTAAAGTCCTGCTGCCTGAAGCGCTGCCCGGGCTGGTTAACGCGGCAACCATTACGTTGATTACTCTGGTGGGTTATTCCGCGATGGGCGGTGCCGTTGGCGCCGGCGGTTTAGGCCAGATTGGCTACCAGTACGGCTATATTGGTTATAACGCTACCGTAATGAATACCGTTCTGGTATTGCTGGTTGTGCTGGTTTACTTAATCCAGTTCTCTGGCGATCGCATCGTCCGGACTGTTACTCACAAATAACGTTACACACAACACAAACTCGACGAGTTAAGGATATAACATGGCGTTTAAATTAAAGACCTTTGCAGCGGTAGGCGCGCTGATCGGCTCTCTGGCACTGGTGGGTTGCGGTCAGGACGAAAAAGATCCAAACCACATCAAAGTGGGCGTTATCGTGGGTGCAGAACAGCAGGTTGCTGAAGTCGCGCAGAAAGTCGCGAAAGAGAAGTATGGTCTGGACGTTGAGCTGGTGACCTTTAACGATTACGTTCTGCCGAACGAAGCGCTGAGCAAAGGCGATATCGACGCCAACGCCTTCCAGCACAAACCTTACCTGGATCAGCAGATCAAGGACCGCGGCTATAAACTGGTGGGTGTGGGTAACACCTTTGTTTACCCTATTGCCGGTTACTCCAAGAAAATTAAATCTCTGGACGAACTGCAGCCAGGCTCTCAGGTTGCCGTCCCTAACGACCCAACCAACCTTGGCCGTTCCCTGCTGCTGCTGCAGAAAGTGGGCCTGATTAAGCTGAAAGACGGTGTTGGCCTGCTGCCAACCGTTCTGGATGTCACCGAGAATCCGAAAAATCTGAAAATTGTTGAGCTGGAAGCCCCACAGCTGCCACGTTCTCTCGACGACGCGCAGATTGCCCTGGCCGTTATCAACACCACGTACGCCAGCCAGATTGGCCTGACGCCAGCGAAAGACGGTATCTTCGTTGAAGACAAAGACTCCCCGTACGTAAACCTGATCGTGACTCGCGAAGACAACAAAGATGCGGAAAACGTGAAGAAGTTCGTACAGGCTTATCAGTCTGACGAAGTTTACCAGGAAGCCAACAAAGTGTTTAACGGCGGCGCTGTTAAGGGCTGGTAATCTCACCTCAGTGTAATATCATCAAGGCGGGCTTATGCCCGTCTTGTCATTTGTGCAGTCAACTGATTCAATATCTGACGTTTTGATTATCCATTGAGGAATTATTATGCGTGCTTTACCGATCTGTCTTTTAGCACTCATGCTGAGCGGCTGTTCTATGCTAAGCAGATCTCCTGTTGAACCTGTCCAAAGCACGGCAACCCCGCCAAAAGCAGAACCCGTAAAACCGAAAGCGCCTCGCCCTGCGCCGGTTCGCATTATTACCAAAGCTGACGAACTCGTGGGTAAACCTTTCCGTGAACTGGGTGAAGTAAGCGGCGAATCCTGTCAGGCTACCAATCAGGACTCTCCACCGAATATCCCAACAGCGCGTAAACGCATGCAGATCAACGCGGCAAAAATGAAAGCCAACGCGGTTCTGCTGCATAGCTGCGAAGTGACCAGTGGAACACCGGGTTGCTACCGTCAGGCGGTTTGCATCGGCTCGGCGCTGAACATTACGGCGAAATGAGTTCATTTCAGTTCGAACAGATAGGCGTTATTCGCTCTCCCTATAAAGAGAAGTTCGCCGTGCCACGCCAGCCAGGTCTGGTCACCAGCGGTGGCGAGCTTCACTTGATCGCGCCCTACAATCAGGCCGATGCCGTACGCGGGCTCGAAGCATTCAGCCACTTATGGGTTGTGTTTGTGTTTCACCAGACGATGGAAGGTGGCTGGCGTCCGACCGTACGCCCTCCTCGCCTGGGAGGCAACGCCAGGATGGGCGTGTTTGCGACGCGCTCAACCTTCCGTCCAAACCCTGTCGGGATGTCGCTGGTCGAACTGAAAGGTATACGCTGTCAAAAGGATCAGGTCATACTGGAATTAGGCAGCCTTGACCTGGTTGATGGCACGCCGGTTATCGATATCAAGCCGTATCTCCCCTTTGCCGAAGCGTTACCCGACGCCCGCGCAAGCTATGCTCAGGAAGCACCGCAGGCAGATATGCCTGTTCACTTCACGGCTGAGATAACCACGCAGCTTCAGCAGCTGGAAACACGCTATCCCCGCCTTCGTGACTTTATCACCGAAGTGCTGGCACAGGACCCCCGTCCGGCCTATCGTAAAGAAGAGGACGCCGGGAAAACCTACGCCGTCTGGCTGCTGGATTTTAACGTTCGCTGGCGCGTGACCGGGGCAGGTTTTGAAGTGTTTGCCCTTGAACCCAGGTAATTTTGTCCTCCTCTCTTTTGGCATCTTTGCCACACTGGTAAACTAAACCACTTTTTTTGTCTCAGGCTGGTGTTTCAGCCTGTTCCAATCGTCGAAATGGAACCGTAACAACATGCGTACTAGCCAATATCTGCTCTCCACTCTGAAGGAGACGCCTGCCGACGCCGAAGTGATCAGCCATCAGCTGATGCTGCGCGCCGGGATGATCCGCAAGCTGGCCTCCGGGTTATATACCTGGCTGCCGACCGGCGTGCGCGTCCTGAAAAAAGTCGAAAACATCGTGCGTGAAGAGATGAACAACGCCGGTGCTATCGAGGTGTCCATGCCTGTGGTTCAGCCCGCTGACCTGTGGCAGGAGAGCGGCCGTTGGGAGCAATATGGCCCTGAGCTGCTGCGTTTCGTTGATCGTGGCGAGCGTCCATTCGTCCTCGGCCCAACGCATGAAGAAGTCATTACCGACCTGATTCGTAATGAGCTGAGCTCTTACAAACAGCTGCCGCTGAACTTCTTCCAGATCCAGACCAAGTTCCGTGATGAAGTTCGCCCACGTTTCGGCGTCATGCGCTCACGCGAATTCCTGATGAAAGATGCTTACTCTTTCCATACGTCTCAGGAATCGCTGCAAGAGACCTACGACAAAATGTACGAGGCTTACAGCAAAATCTTCTCCCGTATGGGGCTGGATTTCCGTGCTGTGCAGGCTGATACCGGTTCTATCGGCGGAAGCGCGTCTCATGAGTTCCAGGTTCTGGCTCAGAGCGGCGAAGACGATGTGATCTTCTCTGACTCTTCTGATTACGCCGCGAACATCGAGTTTGCAGAAGCGCTGGCCCCTAAAGCGCCACGTGCTGCTGCAACCGAAGAGATGACGCTGGTTGATACACCTCACGCAAAAACCATTGCCGAGCTGGTTGAGCAGTTCAACCTGCCCGTCGAAAAAACGGTAAAAACCCTGCTGGTGAAATCCACCGAAGGTAGCGCGTACCCGCTGGTTGCCCTGCTGGTGCGTGGCGATCACGAACTGAACGAAGTGAAAGCTGAGAAGCTGCCTCAGGTTGCCAGCCCGCTGACGTTCGCAACGGAAGCGGAAATCCGTGCCGTCGTGAACGCAGGTCCTGGCTCTCTGGGCCCGGTGAATATGCCGGTTCCGGTGGTTATTGACCGTACGGTAGCCGCAATGAGCGACTTCGCCGCTGGCGCTAACATCGACGGTAAACATTACTTCGGTATCAACTGGGATCGCGATGTCGCGACGCCGGAAGTGGCTGATATCCGTAACGTGGTGGCAGGCGATCCAAGCCCGGACGGCCAGGGCACCCTGATGATCAAACGCGGTATCGAAGTGGGCCACATCTTCCAGCTGGGGGATAAATATTCCCGCGCGCTGAATGCCGCCGTTCAGGGGGAAGATGGCCGCAACCAGATCCTGACCATGGGTTGCTACGGTATCGGTGTGACGCGTGTGGTTGCAGCAGCCATTGAGCAAAACTACGATGAACGTGGCATCGTCTGGCCAGACAATATCGCCCCGTTCCAGGTGGCTATTCTGCCAATGAACATGCACAAGTCTTACCGTGTGCAGGAGCTGGCCGAAAAACTTTACTCCGAGCTGCGCGCTCAGGGTATCGAAGTGCTGATGGATGACCGTAAAGAGCGTCCAGGCGTGATGTTTGCCGATATGGAACTGATCGGTATCCCGCACACCGTAGTCATCGGCGACCGTAACCTCGACAGCGACGACATTGAATACAAATACCGTCGCAGTGGTGAAAAGCAGATGATCAAGACTGGCGACATTCTTGATTACCTGGTGAAAGCCATCAAAGGTTAACGTTCAACAAAAAACCCCGCTCAGGCGGGGTTTTTTAATGGGTCGATATCGGCTTATTTGCTGTTACAGTCTTTGCCCGCAACAAACTTCGCGTCTTTATCTGCCACCAGCGTTTTCACCAGCTCTCCGCTGTCCGGGTTCGGCTCCAGCGTAAAGTGACCATCTACCGTCAGCAGGACAGGCTTGCTGTCATTGCCACGCGCAACAGCGTAATCACGCTCCAGCTGCGCATTGTTCGCCACGCTGATTTTCTTGCCGGTGGCGCAGTCGGTAAAGATCGCCGCATCCGCCATATAGAAATACATCCCACGCATTGGCATTGGCGTTGCAGGCAGAGCAGCTTTCACCGGGGCCAGCGTATAGTTGAACTGGGACTCAATCGGATTGCCTTCGCGGTCGAGCATCTCCATCCCTTCACCTTTGGCGCGGAAATAGGTTTTCTCACCGGTGGTATCCGTCAGTACCAGCTTCTCAGCCGTACGCGCCCATGTCCCGTAGCTCGCAAAGGAAGATGGTTCTTTCGCCCCCTGATAACGCTGGTTCATAACCCAGGTACCGTCTTTCTGCAGGAACAGTGACGTTTCAATGCCCTCGCAGTCGGCACACGGTAAAACGCCGCGCCAGCTCTGCTGCATTGGCTTTAACTCTTCATTCTGCGCAGGCTGCACGACCTGCGTTTCAGAACGGTTGTTACACCCGAAAAGCGCAAACAGCGTACTCACTGCCAGCGCTGACAATAATGCTTTTTTCACAATGAATTCCTTATGAAATTGTGTTCCTTTTCGTCACTCCGTAGGGCGACGAACTTTACCGCGTAGTGCTTTCACTGTGGATTTTTGGGCCTTCGACGATAGCCGACGCTCTTTCGATGCGCGGGTCGGTCGCGTTGCCCGACGGCTTTTTTGCACTGCCGTTAATTCTTTAATCATCGACACCAGTCTGGCAATCGCCGCTTCGCGGTTCAACTCCTGGCTGCGGTACTCCTGCGCTTTAATCACAATCACGCCATCACTGGTGATCAGGTGATGGCTGGCAGCGAGCAGGCTTTCTTTGTAATACTCTGGCAGGCTGGAGGCCCGAATGTCAAAGCGCAAATGGATAGCCGTTGAAGCCTTGTTAACGTGCTGTCCACCCGCCCCCTGAGCACGGATGGCGGTGATCTCCAGCTCATTGTCAGGGATGCTAACGTTTCGGGACAAGACAATCATGGCGCTGGCTGCCACGCCGTCAAATGAATTTCCAGATTATTCTGAGAATCAGAAAGCCAGATAGCACCGTCCTGAATTGTGGCCTGCAGGACCATCGTCCGGCTGGCAAACTCGCTCAGCTTCGCCAGTTGATCATCGTCCAGATACCAGACGGTAAGGTTGGCAAACTGCCCGCACTTGCTCTTGCTTTGCTGCCACCAGATTTCCGCAGCACGTTGATTATACGCGAATAACGCCACGTTAGCGGACTGCGTGCAGGCCTTTTTAATGCGACGCTCATCCGGCAGACCGAGTTCAATCCATAAATCGATACCCAGATGATCGTTGTGCAGCCAGGCCTCTGGCTCGTCCTCAGCGCTTAAGCCACGGCTAAATTGCAGACGCTCGTCAGCATACTTTATCCACGCCAGCAGGCGCAGCATCATGCGCTCCTGGGTTTCAGAGGGGTGGCGTGCCAGAGTGAGTGACGCATCCAGGAACTGGTTGCGGTCAAGATCTGCCACATTGACCACAGCTTTATAAATTGTCGCTTTCAGCGCCATGAGAGAACTCCTTTCGAATCAGGCGCACATTGTAGCGAAAAAGGAATAAAAAGGCTGTTCCCGGGTGAACATTCACCGGCTATCAAGGCGCTGATATTGCTTAAATGAGTATGGTATAGTCACCTTGCTAAACCGAGTTTATCTTCGTAGGCTTAATGATATCTCACAGTAAGTCAGTGCGCTGGCGGGAGGGGATGTGAATAATTATTGTGAGTTAATTCGCAAACGGTATGCGGAAATCGCCAGCGGAGATCTGGGGTATGTCCCGGACGCGTTGGGCTGTGTATTGAAAGTGCTTAATGAAGTGGCCTCTGATGAGGGCCTTTCAGAATCGGTCAGGGAAAAAGCAGCGTATGCTGCGGCGAATTTACTGGTGAGCGATTATGTCAATGAATGAAACTTATCAACCCATCAATTGTGATGACTATGACAACCTCGAACTCGCCTGCCAGCATCATTTAATACTGACGCTGGAGCTAAAAGATGGCGAAGTGTTGAAGGCAAAAGCCAGCGACCTGGTTTCGCGAAAGAATGTGGAATATCTGATAGTGGAAGATGCCGGGGCGACGCGTGAGCTACGTCTGGACAAAATTGCCAGCTTCAGCCACCCGCAAATCGGCACCGTTGTGGTGAGCGAATCCTGATGACACTAACGGGCAGCCCGGCTGCCCGTTACGCTTTCCACTCAAACTGCACGCCCGTTTCTGCCCACCCCTCTTGCGTAATGAATACCCCTGCTGCTGCAATCAGCGTTTCACCGTAGAAAAGTAGCGGCGTGGTATCGCGTCGCCAGGGCGGCACATTGCTCTCCTGCCAGATTTTCTTCAGCTTCCGCCCTCCGTTGCGCCCGACAATATGCAGCAGTCCGCCCGCCTTAAAGCGCACGGTGACCGGCTCCCCGGGTTCAGGCAGACGCACATGGCCGGTTGGCACCAGAGACACACGACCGGCATCACAGGGCAACAGCAGCGGTTCCGCAAGCGACGGCCAGTCGAGCACCCTGTCGGCGAGCGAGGGAGATGATTTAACCCACCAGAGCGCCCCTTTATAGCGTCTGACGTCGAAACCGTTCAGGTGCACACACGGCGTAGCATCTTCCCGCGCCAGGGCGACTTCATCCCAGAGACGAGCCAGCATTGCCCGCGACGGCATAGCGGCACCGTGAGAGGCCAGCCAGCGTCGTAACAATGCGGCCCGACGCGCCGGGCTCATCGCTTCCAGCGGTGCGATGGTAAGCGATCCCTGCTCGGTAATCAGTTCCGCCAGCACTTCGCTCAGCAGCTCATCCAGCAGACTCTCCTGTTCAGCGCACAGCATGGCGCTGCGTGCTGCCGCTTCTGCAAAGTGCGGCCAGCGCTCGCTCAGAAGCGGTACGACACGCAGACGCAGGAAGTTACGGTCATAGCGGTCATCCTGGTTGCTTTCATCTTCAATCCAGCTCAGCCCGTGTTCCCGTGCCCACGTTTCCAGCGAGGCTCGCGTCTCGCCAAGCAGTGGGCGAAGGAGGTGCGATCCGGCGAAATCAGCCCGTTCTGGCATCGCGGATAATCCCGCCGGGCCGCTTCCTCGTTTGAGGGCCAGTAATAACGTCTCGCACTGGTCATCGAGATGCTGCGCCGTGACCAGCGCTTCGTCAGGCTGTAATTCAGCGGCAAAAGCGGCATAGCGTGCTTTACGCGCCTGCGCCTCAATGCCCAGCCCCTCATCCTGGAGATGTACACGTTCAACAGTCAGCGGGATCGCCCATGCCGCACACACCGCCTCGCAGTGTGCCACCCACGCATCCGCGTGCGGGCTTAACCCGTGATGAATGTGCATCGCCCGAAGCTGAATATCAGGCTCGTTGTCACGCCAGAGTTTGAGACGGTAGAGCAAAACGGTGGAATCCAGGCCACCGCTAAACCCCACCAGCAGCTGGCGGTACGGTGAAACGGCTTGAGCAATCGCGGGTAGGGTCATAGAAAATCACATATAAAAATGCCCGAACTGAGCGGGCATTATCACACAGGGTGGAAATTACTGCTGGTAAAGCTCCAGCGGAAGGCCATCCGGATCGTTGAAAAAGGTAAAACGCTTGTCGGTGAACGGGTCGATACGAATCGCTTCGCACTTCACGCCGTGGGTTTCCAGATGTTTTACGGCGCGATCAATGTCGTCGACGCTAAAGGCAAGGTGGCGCAGGCCGCAAGCTTCCGGGCGGGACGGACGTGCTGGCGGAAAAGGAAAAGAGAACAGCTCAATCACATATTGCCCGTTTAAAGCGAGATCGCCTTTCCAGGAGTCACGCTCCTCACGGTAAGCCTCGCTTAATAACGTAAAGCCCAGAATATCGCAGTAGAAGGCCTTACTTTTTGCGTAATCGGTGGCAATGATCGCAATATGATGAACCTGTTTTAAACCCAGCATAGCTTCTCCTTTTTATGATGCCTGAACGTTACAACCGACAACCCGGGCCTGGCAAGCTGTCGCCCTTATTTTAGGACTCGCACCCAGTAAACCCCTTGCTCATCGCGCTTCGCCCCGTGAATATCAGTCTCAAAGCCCGGATAGTGGCGCCCCACTGAGCAGAGCATCAGCAGAAAATCGAGCACTGCCCGACTCTCTTCGGTGATCATCTCCCCCGGCATCAACAACGGTACGCCCGGCGGATAAGGCAGGATCATGTTAGCCGACACGCGCCCGACCAGATTTTCCAGCTCAACGGTTTCAACCTCCCCTTTAACCTGACGTTGCCAGGCCTTGTGTGGGGTCAACTTCATCTCCGGCAGCACGTCAAACGCCTGCAGCATCAGGCGCGGCAGATCGTGCTGACGGATCAGCCGATGGATCCCCTGGGCCAGATCCTGAATGCGCATATTGCGGTAGAAGTCAGGATCTTCAGCATAAAGATCCGGCAGCATATTTTTCACCCGCAGGTTGAGATCGTAAGCGCGCTTAAACTCCATCAGTCCGCGCAATAAGCCCATCGCACGGGTTTTATCAATCCCAATACTGAACAGGAACAAGAGGTTATAAGGGCCGGTTTTCTCCACCACTACGCCACGTTCATCAAGGAATTTTGCCACCAGAGCAGCAGGAATGCCTTCGTCACTCATCGTGCCTTGTTCGTCCATCCCCGGCGTCAGGATCGTTACCTTCACCGGGTCGAGGAACATATGGTCGGCGTCGGCATCGCGAAAACCGTGCCAGCTCTCGCCAGGTGAGACAGGCCAGCACTCGGCCTCATCAATCTCTTCGGGTTGCCAGATATCGAAGAACCAGCCGTCTGCTTCATCTTTAAGCCGCTGGACTTCTTTACGGAAATGCAGCGCCCGCTCCACAGACCGATTGATCAGACGCTTGCCCGGATTCCCGCGCAGCATTGCCGCCGCCGTTTCAATAGAGGCCACCAGCGGATAGCTTGGCGAGGTGGTGGTGTGCATCATAAAGGCTTCGTTAAACGTCTCTTCGTCGTACTCGCCTTTGATGTGAATAAGCGAGGCCTGAGAAAACGCGGCCAGCATTTTGTGCGTCGACTGCGTTTCGAAAAACACTTTGCCCGGCACGCGCTCACCGCTCATGCCGCTTTTTCCCGCGTAAATCGGATGAAAGTTGGTGTATGGCACCCACGCGGAGTCAAAGTGGATCGACGGCACATCCAGCGTCTGCTTAATCCAGTTGGTGTTATAGAGCAGACCGTCATAGGTGGAGTTAGTGATGACCGCGTGGATCGGCCAGCTTGCCCCCGGGATCGCCGCGACCTTATGTTCAATCGCGGCGTGGCTAAATTCACGACGCGGGATCCCGCCGAGGATCCCAAGCGCGTTTCGCGTCGGGGAGAGCCATAACGGCACGATATCGCTCATCATCAGCAGATGAGCCAGCGACTTGTGGCAGTTACGGTCAATCAGCAAGGTGCTGCCGGCGGGTGCGGCGTACATTCCGACGATTTTGTTTGATGTCGAGGTGCCGTTGGTCACCATATAACTCTGCTCGGCACCAAAAGTCCGGGCAATGTATTCTTCAGCTTCCAGGTGCGGTCCGGTGTGATCGAGCAGCGATCCGAGTTCAGTGACGGAAATCGACACGTCCGCTTTAAGCGTGTTGCCCCCGAAGAAATCATAGAACAAACAACCCACCGGGCTTTTTTGATAGGCCGTCCCTGCCATATGGCCTGGCGTGCAGAAGGTGTATTTGCCTTCTTTGACGTAAGTAAACAGCGCGCGGGTAAACGGTGGGGTGATGTTATCGAGATATTCACCGGTGTACTGTTGAATACGGGTCGCAATATCTTCCGCGACACCGAGTGAGTATTCAAAGAACCACAGCGCCATTCGCATATCATGAGCGCTCACGTCCATTGTCGAGTGGGTATTAATAAAAGCGTACAGCGGGAGATATTCGTTCAGCTTATTGATATCGCTGCACAACTCCATGTCGTACTCGTCCCAGTCGAAGATCACGCCACAGATGCGAGGGTTGTGCTCGATAAATTTCAGCAGGTCGGCGCTATTGTGCGGCCAAATCAGCTGGTACCCGCGGGACTGAAGGGCGTGCTCCAGCTCCTTAATGGGCTCGTCTTTATAAAAGACGCCGTGCGGCCCCATAATGGCGATGATGTTCACGGTTTACCTCCTTTAAAAACATTAGCTAAGCATAGTTAAGGTAAACGGCAGGCATAAAAAAAGCCGCAACAATGTGCGGCTTTTAGGATAATTGTGAAGCTTACGCGTAACCGTAGGTCATCAGACGCTGGTAACGACGGTTGAGCAGATCTTCTGTGCTCAGGACATCCAGGTCCGCCAGGTCTGCCAGCAGCTGCGCTTTCAGGGAAGCCGCCATCACTTCCGGCTTACGATGCGCGCCACCCAGAGGTTCAGGGATCACGGAGTCGATCAGCTTCAGCTCTTTCAGACGTGGGGCAATGATGCCCATCGCTTCTGCAGCCAGAGGCGCTTTATCGGCGCTCTTCCACAGAATAGAGGCACAACCTTCCGGGGAGATAACGGAATAGGTGCTGTACTGCAGCATATTCACTTTATCGCCCACGCCAATCGCCAGCGCACCACCGGAACCCCCTTCACCGATAACGGTACAGATGACCGGCACCTTCAGGCGAGACATCTCGCGAAGGTTACGTGCGATGGCTTCTGACTGGCCACGCTCTTCCGCGCCCACGCCAGGATACGCACCCGGGGTGTCGATGAAGGTGATGATTGGCATCTTGAAACGCTCAGCCATCTCCATCAGACGCAGGGCTTTACGGTAGCCTTCTGGTGCCGGCATACCAAAGTTACGACGAATTTTCTCTTTGGTTTCACGGCCTTTCTGATGACCAATGATCATCACCGGGCGCCCGTCCAGACGTGCGATGCCGCCGACGATAGCTTTGTCGTCAGCGTAAGCGCGATCGCCTGCCAGTTCGTCAAATTCGTCAAACGCCAGGCGGACATAATCCAGGGTGTACGGACGCTGTGGATGACGCGCCAGCTGGGCGATCTGCCATGCGCCGAGATCGGCAAAGATTTTGCGCGTCAGTTCTACGCTTTTCTCACGCAGACGATGCACTTCTTCATCGATGTTAATATCCAGTTTTTCATCCTGACGGCTTACCGCTGTCAGAGAATCGATTTTCGCTTCCAGCTCAGCAATCGGCTGTTCGAAATCAAGGAAATTCAGACTCATAGTATTCCTGTATTAGTCAAACTCCAGTTCCACCTGCTCCGAACCAATGAGGCCACGGAGATCGTTAAGTAAACGATCGCTCGGAGAGACACGCCACGTTGCACCAAAGCGCAACCGCGCACGTGCATCCGCCCTCTGATAGTAGAGATGTACTGGAATTGTCCCCGAGCGGTGGGGTTCCAGAGACTGACGGAGTCGGTTTAAAAGCTGGTCATCAATTTGCCTGTCCGTCAGCGAGATAGCAAGCCCGCGAGCATATTTTTCCCGGGCTTCGTCAATGTCCATCACTTCGCGGGCGGTCATTTTAAGCCCCCCACTGAAGTCATCAAAGCTGACCTGTCCGCTGACGATAAGTATGCGGTCTTTTTCCAGCAAATGCTGGTATTTATCCAGCGCGTCGGTGAACAACATCACCTCCAGACGCCCGGAACGGTCATCCAACGTACAGATGCCGATACGATTGCCGCGCTTGGTGACCATAACCCTTGCAGCAATCACGAGCCCCGCAGCCGTGGTGATTTTACCACGTTCTGTCGGATGCATGTCTTTCAGCCTATAGCCTCCGACATAGCGCTCAATTTCTTTGATGTACTGGGTGATGGGGTGCCCCGTCAGGTATAAGCCTAACGTTTCACGCTCTCCATCCAGCACCACCTGTTCTGGCCACGGCTGGCAGCTGGCATAAGACTGCTCTATCTGCTCTGGCTCTTCCGCCAGTACGCCAAACATATCCGCCTGACCGATCGCTTCCGCTTTGGCGTGCTGATCCGCCGCTTTCAGCGCATCGCCGAGAGAGTTCATCAGCGCGGCACGATGCGGCCCCAGCCTGTCGAACGCGCCGGACATGATCAGTTTTTCGAGCACGCGGCGGTTCAGTTTTTTGGTGTCCGTACGGGCGCAAAGATCGAACAACTCGCGGAAATAACCGCCGTTGTTACGCGCTTCGAGGATTGCCTCAATCGGGCCTTCACCCACGCCTTTTATCGCGCCAATCCCGTAAACAATTTCCCCGTGCTCGTTGACGTGGAAATGATAGAGACCGGAGTTGATATCCGGCGGCAGGATCTTAAGCCCCATGCGCCAGCACTCATCGACCAGGCCAACCACCTTCTCGGTGTTGTCCATATCGGCAGTCATAACCGCTGCCATAAATTCAGCAGGATAGTGCGCTTTCAGCCACAGCGTCTGGTAAGAGACCAAAGCATAGGCAGCAGAGTGGGATTTGTTAAATCCGTACCCGGCGAATTTCTCTACCAGGTCAAAGATTTTGATCGCCAGCTCGCCATCAATACCGTTTTTTCTTGCGCCTTCTTCGAAGGTGCCGCGCTGCTTGGCCATCTCTTCCGGCTTTTTCTTACCCATCGCACGACGCAGCATGTCCGCGCCGCCAAGGGTGTAGCCAGAGAGCACCTGGGCAATCTGCATAACCTGTTCCTGGTACAGGATAATGCCGTAGGTTGGCTCCAGAACGGGCTTCAGGCACTCGTGCTGCCACTGTACATCCGGATAGGAAATCTCTTCACGCCCGTGCTTACGGTCAATAAAGTTATCTACCATCCCTGACTGTAGCGGGCCCGGTCGGAACAGCGCCACCAGTGCGATCATATCTTCGAAGCAGTCAGGCTGCAGGCGCTTAATCAAATCTTTCATGCCGCGGGATTCAAGCTGGAAGACGGCGGTGGTCTCCGAGCGCTGCAGCATGTCGAAACTTTTCTTATCATCAAGCGGGATGGCCGCGATATCCAGCGGCGGCTCGCCGTTCTTCTCGCGACGGGCGTTGATCATCTCCAGCGCCCAGTTGATGATGGTGAGCGTACGCAGACCGAGGAAGTCAAACTTCACCAGCCCGGCGTATTCGACGTCGTTCTTGTCAAACTGGGTGACCGGATGCTGGCCCGCTTCATCGCAGTATAGCGGCGCAAAATCGGTGATTTTGGTCGGCGCGATAACCACCCCACCCGCATGCTTACCGGCGTTACGCGTGACGCCTTCCAGCTTACGGGCCATGTCGATCAGCGCTTTAACTTCTTCATCGGCTTCGTAGATTTCTGGCAGCTGTGGTTCAGCTTCAAACGCTTTTGCCAGCGTCATACCTGGGTCAGGCGGCACCAGTTTAGAGATACGATCGACAAAACCGTACGGATGCCCCAGTACACGGCCAACGTCGCGAATAACCGCTTTCGCTGCCATCGTACCGAAGGTAATAATCTGCGATACCGCGTCGCGGCCGTACATGTCCGCCACGTGTTCAATAACCTGGTCGCGTTTCTCCATGCAGAAGTCGACGTCGAAGTCAGGCATCGAGACACGTTCCGGGTTAAGGAAACGTTCGAACAGCAGGTCAAATTCCAGCGGGTCGAGGTCGGTAATTTTGAGTGCATAGGCCACCAGCGAGCCCGCACCGGAGCCACGCCCCGGTCCAACCGGTACGCCGTTATCCTTCGACCACTGGATAAACTCCATAACGATCAGGAAGTAGCCCGGGAAACCCATCTGGTTGATCACCTGGAGTTCAATATCCAGGCGCTCGTCATACTCCGGACGACGTTTTTTACGCTCTTCTTCATCCGGGAAGAGGAATTCCAGACGCTCTTCGAGGCCTTCTTTTGACTTCATGACCAGGAAGTCTTCCGTGGTCATGTCCCCGGTCGGGAACTGCGGCAGGAAGTATTCGCCAAGGCGCACGGTGACGTTACAGCGTTTGGCTATCTCAACGCTGTTCTCCAGCGCTTCCGGGATATCGGAGAAGAGTTCACACATCTCCTCTTCATTGCGCATATACTGCTGCGTCGAGTAGTTACGCGGACGTTTCGGATCGTCAAGCGTGAAGCCATCATGGATCGCGACGCGAATCTCATGCGCGTCAAAATCGCCAGGCTCAAGGAAACGCACGTCATTGGTTGCCACCACGGGCAGGCCGCGTTCTTCAGCCAGCGCAACCGCGGCGTGCAGGTAACTCTCTTCGTCCTGCCGACCGGTGCGGATCAGCTCAAGGTAGTAACGATCCGGGAAATGTTCTTCATAGAACGACACGCACTGATCCACCAGCGCACTGTTGCCACGCAGCAGACATTTGCCGACATCACCCATACGGCCGCCGGAGATCAGCAGCAGCCCGTCGTTCAGCTCAGCCAGCCAGTCCCGGTCGATCCACGGCCCCAGTGCGCCATAGCCGCGCTGATAGGCTTTGGAGATAAGCAGAGTAAGGTTTTGATACCCTACGTTATTCATCGCTAACACGGAGATTTGTGTCAATTCATCGCCGATAAGATCGCTTTGGACGTGAAAATCCGCGCCAACGATGGGTTTCATCCCCGCGCCATGTGCCGCTCCGTAGAACTTCACCAGGCCACACAGGTTGGTAAAATCGGTGATCGCCAGCGCAGGCATGCCAAGCGAGGCCGCCTTTTTTACCAGCGGCCCGGTCTTCGCCAGCCCATCGATCATGGAGTAGTCGCTATGCACCCGCAGGTGTACGAAACGTGGTTCAGCCATCTTCAGATTCCGCGTTACTTAATTGCTTGCGTATTGATTCAGGACACCAGTCCCAGCGCGCGTTTCACCGGGCCAAAGCTGCGTCGGTGATGTTCAGTTGCGCCATGTTCAGCCAGCCTTTCCAGATGAAAGGCCGTTGGATAACCCTTATGCTGGGCGAAGCCATACTGAGGGTAAGTGAGGTCCAGCGCGGCCATTTCGGCATCACGCGTCACTTTGGCAATGATAGAAGCCGCACTGATTTCTGCGACCCGGCTATCGCCTTTCACCACCGCCATTGACGGCATCGGCAACGCAGGGCAGCGGTTTCCGTCAATCAGGACATACTCCGGGGTAATTTTCAGACCCGCCACTGCACGCTGCATCGCCAGCATAGTGGCATGCAAAATATTGAGTTCGTCGATCTCATGCGGCTCTGCACGCCCCAGGCTCCAGGCCAGCGCCTTTTCCTGAATCTCACTAAACAGCGCCAGACGGCGCTTTTCAGACAATTTTTTAGAGTCGTTTAACCCGATAATCGGGCGAGCAGGATCGAGGATCACCGCAGCGGTCACCACTGCACCCACTAACGGGCCACGACCGACTTCGTCCACACCCGCCACGAGGTGGGTGTGAGGATAAATAAATTCCATCATTTTGCTAACTCCAGCACCGCTTCAGCCGCTTGTTCATCGGCATTACAGCGGATCTGCTGATGCAGTTCGCGGAACGTATCATGCATCTGGTGGCTGGTTTTGCCGTCGGCCAGTAGCGGTAACAACGCATCGGCCAGCGCCTGCGGCTCGCACTCATCCTGCAGAAGCTCTTTCACCAGCTCGCGCCCGGCAAGCAGGTTTGGCAGAGAGACATAGTCCGTTTTCACCAGACGTTTCGCCAGCCAGAAGGTGAACGGCTTCATGCGATAGCCTACCACCATCGGGCACTTCGCCAGCATACACTCCAGCGCAGCGGTGCCCGAGGCCAACAGTGCGGCGTCGCTTGCGACCATCGCCTCACGGCCCTTCCCGTCCAGCAGATGAACATGGAGATCCGGAGCAACCTCCGCCTTGATGCGCTCAAACTGCTCGCGACGTTTTGCATTCACCAGCGGCACAACCACTTCGAGGTCAGGATAGGTCTTGCGAAGGATTTGCGCCGTTTTCAGGAAGTCCGCGCTGAGCATCTCGACTTCTGCACCACGGCTACCGGGCAGCAGTGCCAGACAGTGCGCATCATGGGAAATACCCAGCACATCGCGCGCCGCGTTTTTATCCGGATCCAGCGGCATTGCATCCGCCATGGTATGACCGATAAAGCGGCACGGGACATTAAATTTGTCGTAAAACGCTTTTTCGAAAGGCAGAAAAGCCAGTACCAGGTTGGTTGACCGTCCGATTTTGAAAACGCGTTTCTGTCGCCACGCCCAGACGGACGGACTGACATAATGAATGGTTTTGATGCCCTTCTGCTTCAGATTCCCTTCGAGGGTAATGTTGAAATCCGGTGCATCGATACCGACAAACACATCGGGTTTGAGTTCGGTAAAGCGACGGGTGAGATCGGCACGAATGTGCAGCAGACGACGCAGGCGACCCAGCACCTCAACGATGCCCATCACAGCCAGCTCTTCCATTTCATACCAGGCTTCACAGCCTTCGGCCTGCATCAGCGGGCCAGCAACGCCTACAAAGCGTGCATTGGGTACCCGGGCCTTGAGCGCACGGATAAGACCTGCACCAAGAATATCGCCGGAGGTTTCTCCGGCGACCAGGGCTATCGTAAGCGGACGACTGTCGACCATTAACGAATCAGACCCCTTGTGGAACGGTCAAAGAACGTCATGAACTCGTTCACTTCAGGGTGCTTTTCCGCCAGCTCGGCAATTTCCGGCTTCGCCTCTTCCAGCGTTTTACCGCTACGGTACAACAGTTTGTACGCGTTGCGGATTGCAGTAATCGCTTCGCGGCTAAAGCCACGACGCTTGAGGCCTTCGATGTTCACGCCAAACGGCGTGGCATGGTTACCCTGCGCAATGACGAACGGTGGGACATCCTGCGCCACACCGGAGCATCCGCCGACCATCACGTGTGCACCAATGATGCAGAACTGATGGACTGCGGTCATGCCGCCAATAATTGCGAAATCATCTACCGATACGTGTCCTGCCAGCGTTGCGTTGTTGGCAAGAATACAGCGGTTACCTACCGTACAGTCGTGCGCGATATGCGCATTAACCATAAACAGGTTGTCGCTGCCCACCTTCGTCAATCCACCACCCTGTACTGTTCCACGATGAATGGTGACGCTTTCGCGAATGCGGTTACGATCGCCGATTTCCAGACGGGTCGACTCACCAGCATATTTAAGATCCTGGTTTACTTCGCCGATGGAAGCGAACTGATAGATCTCGTTATTGCAGCCAATAGTCGTATGACCATTCACGACAACGTGAGATTTCAGTACTGTACCCTCACCAATTTCGACATGGGGTCCAACAATACAAAATGGGCCAATATGGACGTTAGCACCAATAATGGCACCGACTTCCACAATGGCGGTAGGATGAATAAAGGCGGATTTATCAATCACGTATCAAGACTCCCGGCTACGAGCACACATCATAGTCGCTTCGCAAACAACTTTGCCGTCAACCAGAGCTACGCCTTTGAAGCGAGTCAGGCCGCGACGCGTTTTTTCAAAAGTGACTTCCATGATCATCTGATCACCAGGCACGACAGGACGCTTGAAGCGCGCTTCATCGATACCCGCGAAGTAGTACAGCTCACCCGGCTCCAGTTTGCCCACGCTTTTAAACGCAAGAATACCGGTAGCCTGTGCCATCGCTTCCAGAATCAACACACCCGGGAAGATAGGTTTACCCGGGAAGTGTCCCTGGAAGAACGGCTCGTTCACGGAAACATTTTTCACTGCGCGCAGAAAACGACCTTCTTCAAAATCCAGCACACGGTCTACCAGCAAAAACGGGTAGCGGTGCGGCAGAAGTTCTAAAATCTCTTCAATATGCAGAGTATGAGTGTCAGTAGTCAAAATACTCTTCCTGTCAAAATGTACTGATAAAAATAATAACACGGCCTGCCGGTTTATAAGAAAGCCGACAGGCCGGGGAATATAGCATTAAACGGATGAACGCTTAGTCTTGTTGATCGATTTTGCGCTCAAGAGACTTGAGTCGCTTGCTCATATCATCAATATTCATCACCAGAGCAGCTGTTTTACGCCATACCTTGTTGGGTTGCAGCGGGATGCCAGAGGAATAGACGCCAGGTTCGGTGATAGGACGCATTACCATGCCCATTCCTGTCACGGTCACCTTGTCGCATATTTCCATATGGCCATTAATCACGCTCGCACCGCCGATCATGCAGTAACGGCCAATTTTCAGGCTGCCCGCCATGATAACGCCACCCGCAACCGCGGTATTGTCGCCAATCACAACGTTATGCGCAATCTGGCACTGATTATCGATGATAACACCATTGCCAATAATCGTATCGTCAAGTGCACCACGGTCAATGGTGGTACAAGCACCGATCTCAACACGATCGCCGATAATCACGCGACCAAGCTGTGGGATCTTAACCCAATTACCACGATCGTTAGCGTAGCCAAAGCCATCAGAACCAATCACTGTGCTGGACTGAATGAGGCAATTTTCGCCAATTTCTACTTCATGGTAAACAGACACGTTGGCCCATAAACGGGTCCCGGCGCCGATTTTCGTATTTTTCCCAACGAAGCAACCTGGGCCAATGACAACGTTATCGCCCAGCACCACGCCAGATTCGATAACGGCATTTGCGCCAACTGCCACGTTGTGACCAAGCTGAGCCGTCGGATCAATCGCTGCACTGGCAGCAATGTCCTGCGCCGGCTGCGGCGTGGAATCAAGAATTTGTGCCATGCGTGCATACGTCAGGTAGGGATTTTTCACTACCAATGCGCTTCCAGTGGCAAACGGAAGATCGTCCTGCGTCAGAACAACAGCTGACGCCTGGCATTGAGCCAGTTGCTCACGGTACTTAGGGCTTACCATGAAGGTAATAGTGCCGGCTTTAGCAGATTGCATGGACGCAACAGCGGTGATGACGAGATCGCCATCACCGTGTAATTCTGCATCCAACTGCTGAGCTAAATCAGCCAGTCGAATTGAAGGCATTACTTATTTAACCTGTTTCAGAACATCAGCGGTGATGTCTTTAACATCGCTGCTGTTGAAAGCAACGGCATTCGCATCAACAACCAGATCGATGCTCTGATCGGCAGCAACTGCTTTAACAGCAGTCTGAATGCGAGTCACCAGCTTGCCACGCTCTTCGTTAGAACGACGCTGACGATCCTGCTCGAAAGCCTGCGCTTTCTGGGAGAACGTCTGACGCTGAGCCATTACGTCTTTTTCCAGCTTGCTACGGTCGCTCGCTTTCATGGTAGAACCATCACGCTGCAGACGCTGCATTTTGGACTGAAGATCGTTTTCCATACCCTGCAGTTCGCTTGCACGGCCTTTGAATTCGTTTTCCAGCGTCGCAGAAACACCTGTTTTCTGTGCAACTTGCTGGAACAAATTACCCATGTTGACGATTGCAATTTTGTCTGCTGCCTGAGCAGAGGTTGCCATCGCTAAACCGAGACCTGCAGCTAATAACCACTTTTTCACAATTAACTCCTTACCATCCCATTGGCACCAGAAGGTACCGTTCTTTGCGTGGCAAGGCGATCGTGTTACCGATCGCCAGTTGTCAGCGCTACACTGCCAACGCATTCCATTGCAGCGGATTATTACCAGGTTTTACCAATGTTAAACTGGAATTGCTCCGCTTTGTCTCCATCGTATTTCTTAAACGGCTGGGCGTAGGAGAAGACCAACGGCCCCAGCGGTGACATCCATTGTAATGCGATACCTGCAGACATGCGAATATTGCTCGGATCGCTGTAGTCTGGTACGCCTGCCGCACGCATCTGGGCAGTATTCTCCCAGTTGGTATCCCATACAGTACCGGCATCCCAGAAGATGGATGTACGGACTGAGTTTGCGTATTTATCACTGATGAACGGCGTAGGCGTAATGAACTCCAGGCTGGCAACGGCCATGGCGTTACCGCCCACCGCATCATCAGAGCTACAGACTTCAGAAGACGACGATTTATTACAGTTATCGGTGTCGTTACCGCCGTAATAGACCGCTTTCGGACCAATGTTGTTGGACTGGAAGCCACGGACGGTGCTGGAACCACCGGCGTAGAAGTTCTCATAGAATGGCAGTTCTTTGCCACCTAAACCATCGCCATAGCCCCAACGGGTACGACCCAGGACTACCCACTTGTGGTCGTCATCAATTGGGAAGTAGGACGCGGTGTCCAGCGTTACCTTGTAGAACTCGTTATCAGAGCCCGGAACGGTCACTTTACCGTTCAGGTTGACACGAGAACCTTCCGTCGGGAAGTAACCGCGGTCGAGACGGTTATAGGTCCAGCCATAGTTGAAGGTGAAGTCATCAGCAGCAAAGCCGTTGTTGTCCCCATTTTTACTGGTTGACTGGCCAATAGAGTCCAGATAACGCCACATCGCCACCTGCGGTTGCATGTTGGACAGGTCGTTATGCACGTAACCTAAACCAGCGCGCAGCGAGTTGTATTCGTTAACCGGGAAGCCGAGCGTGCCATCTACACCGTAGCTCTTGTTGGTGTAGGAAGACAGATCCGCGTCATCTGCTTTAAAGTCGTTATAGAAGATACGACCGCCCAGGCTCACACCATCTACGGTGAAGTATGGGTTGGTAACAGAGAACTCAGAGTAGGTCTGGTAGTCGTTTTTGGTACCGTTGATACCTACGGAGTAACCCGTACCCAGCCAGTTATCCTGCTGTACGCCGACCTGGAAGCTGACGCCACTTTCAGTACCGTAGCCCACACCGAAGTTAAAGCTACCGGTGTTACGCTCTTTGACTTTATAAACGACATCAACCTGATCCGGGCTGCCCGGAACACGCTGGGTATCGGTATCAACCGTTTCGAAATAGCCCAGACGGTTCAGACGCTCTTTACCCTGGTCAACAAGGTCGCTACCTAACCATGCGCCTTCCATCTGACGCATTTCGCGACGCAGGACGGAATCTTTGGAGGTGTCGTTACCTTCGAAGCGGATCTTACGCACGTAGAAACGGTTACCCGCATCAACGTTAACGTGAAGCTTCACAGTTTTATCCGCGTCGTTGATTTCAGGCTGAGTTTGTACACGCGGATAAGCATAACCATAGCGGCCGAGCAGCTTCTTAATGCTGTCTTCCATTTTGGTCACTTTAGACCCGCTATACAGCTCGCCCGGCTGAATTTTGGTCAGCGATTCGATCTCAGCAGAATGGCCTGCCAGGTTACCACTCACGTCAACACCAGAAAGCTTGTACTGATCGCCTTCTGTGATGTTAATCGTAATGTAGATGCCTTTCTTGTCTGGCGTCAGACTGACCTGAGTCGAGTCGATGTTGAAACGGGCATAACCGCGATCCAGATAGTAGCTGCGCAGGGTTTCAAGGTCGCCCGCCAGTTTCTGCTTCTGGTATTTACGATCGCCCACCACGTTCCACCATGGCACTTCGTCGCGCAGCTGGAACGTAGAGATCAGTTCATCGGTGCTGAACGCGTGGTTACCCACGATGTTGATCTGTTGGATCTTCGCAGAAACACCTTCCTGGAAGACCAGTTTCAGGTCAACACGGTTACGTGGCAACGGCGTCACAACCGCTTTCACGCTGGCACTGTATTTACCCACGCTGTAATAGAAGTCTTCCAGACCTTTTTCTATGTCTGAAAGGGTTGTGCGGTCCAGGGATTCCCCCACACGTACGCCAGATGCTTCAAGGTTCTGCTTGAGCATGTCATCTTTCACCGACTTGTTACCGGAGAAGGTGATACTGGCGATCGTCGGACGTTCTTTTACCTGAACCAGAAGCGTATCACCATCGCGCAGGACGCGGACATCCTCGAAGTTGCCAGTGGCAAACAGAGCACGGATGGTGTTACTGATGTCATCATCATTAACCGTATCGCCGGGGCGCACAGGCATACTGAGGAGGGCCGCACCAACGGCGACACGCTGAAGGCCTTCGAAATGAATGTCTTTCACTACGAACCCGTCAGCACCGTATACGGTGGCGCTGCTAAACAGCAGCGACGCTATGAGCAACTTTTTCATCGCCATCGTTATTATGCGTTCTTCCTAACTAACTCTCTTACAACCGAGAGAAATCATTGAAAAGTGCAAGCCCCATTAACAGCACCAGCAAAATCGAGCCAATGCGATAACTAAAGTCTTGAACTCGCTCGGATACCGGCCCGCCTTTTAGCTTTTCAATCGCCAAAAACAGCAGATGACCCCCGTCTAAAACGGGAAGCGGGAACAGGTTGATTATCCCAAGGTTCACGCTAATGAGCGCAAGAAACATGAGATAGTAAATCACCCCGAACTCCGCTGACATCCCAGCCCCCTGAGCTATTGAAATTGGCCCACTGAGGTTGTTCAGTTTCACATCACCGGTTATCAATTTCCCCAACATGTTTACCGTCAGCTTCATCAGTTGCCATGTTTTATCCGTGGCTTCAAGGATGGCGCTGAACGGCCCATACTGGCGTATTGTCTTGTACTCATCTGGCAGCGGGATGACTTTCGGCACAACGCCTGCAAACCCTTCTGCCTTTTTGCCGACCGACTTCGTATCCGGAGTCAGCGTCAGCGAAAGCGGACTGCCCTGCCTTTCGACTTCCAGCGCGAGCGACGTGCCCGGATTATCGCGCACCAGAGTAACAAAGGTCATCCACTCTGTTAATGGTTGACCATCGACTTTAACGATCCTGTCGCCCGCTTGCAAACCTGCTTTGCTGGCAGCCGAGTTTGCCTGTACTTCGGCTAATACCGGCTCAATCTGCGCACCGCGTGGACGAATGCCCAGCGCAGAGACGGGATCTTCTTTGTCTGGCTCGAAACGCCAGTGACGTAAATCGAGCACTTTGTCCTGGCGCTGGTCAGAACCAAACGGCGACACGCTGAATGTTGTCTGCCGATCGCCAATTTTGGCTACCAGCTGCAGACGCACGGCATCCCAATCAGGGGTTTCGATGCCATCAATCGCTTTAAGTTCCATCCCCGGCGTAATTTGCGCACTCGCCGCGATGGAATCAGGCGCAATTTCACCCACAACCGGACGCACGCCAGGCACGCCGATGATAAACACCAGCCAGTAGGCGAAAACAGCAAAGATGAAGTTGGCTACCGGCCCGGCAGCGATGATGGCGGCGCGTTGTCCAACGGTTTTGTTGTTGAATGCGCTGTGTCGTAGCTCAGGGGCGACAGGCTCAACGCGTTCGTCGAGCATCTTAACGTAGCCGCCAAGCGGGATAAGAGCGATGACAAATTCTGTGCCGTGGCGGTCAGTGCGCGTCCAGAGTGATTTACCAAAACCGATGGAAAACCGCTCTACCCGCACACCGCAACGGCGAGCAACCCAGAAATGGCCAAATTCATGCACGGTAATCAGTACACCCAGTGCAACAATGAACGCCGCCAGATTCCAGAGAATGCTCAGCATAAAACCTTCCGTTAAATCGTCCCGAATACCAGTAAAAGCAAGCACGCAAACACTGGAACAGCCGCTGTCAGGCTATCAATGCGATCCAGTATACCGCCATGTCCTGGAATCAGGTGTCCGCTGTCCTTAATCCCTGCTTCACGCTTAAACATACTTTCGGTTAAATCACCGAGTACCGAGGCCAGCGCAGCAAAAATAGAGCACACCAGCAGTATTGACGGTGCCACTTCCAGATTCGCCCAGACGCCATAGCCCCAGGAAATGATTGCTGCCGTAAACAGGCCGCCGATGAATCCTTGCCAGGTTTTGCCCGGAGACACTTTTGGCGCCAGTTTATGTTTGCCAAACAGTTTACCAAACATATAGGCCCCAGAGTCAGCCCCCCAGACGAGAATCATCACATAAAGCAGCCAGATCGCGCCGCTGTAGTGGTTTTCGTCATAGTGCCAGGCGCGCAGTGCGACCATACCCCAGAAAAAAGGAACAATTGTGAGCAGGCCAAAAATAAGACGCAACACTTTTGAATTACGCCAGAATGCCGCGGAACCTGGGTAAAAAAGCACCAACAGCAGCGCGGCAACCCACCAGCCCAGCGATATCCAAAGGGAACCGGCAACCAGCGGTTGATGAATATCATGGTGATATTCAGGCAAGGTAAACAGCATCAGGGCCAGGATAAAGCCACAGAGTACCGCCAGCCATACCCGCTGAGTGCGTGAGGTAAAGCCGCTAAACTGACCCCATTCCCACGCGGCGAGCATGCAGACCACCAGCGTCAAAATAGCGAATCCCACCGGGGGCAGTAAAAACAGCGCCGCAATGACAATGGGTATTAATACAAAAGCGGAAATCAGGCGATACTTCAGCAAAAGCTACCCCCATCAGGCTTTGTCGCCACCTGGCTCGGTGCCGCCGAAACGACGCTCTCGATTGGCAAAGGCATGCAGCGCACCTTCAAAGTCTTGTTCATCAAAATCGGGCCAAAGAACATCAGTAAAGTAAAGTTCGGCGTAGGCAATTTGCCACAGCAAAAAGTTACTGATGCGATGTTCTCCCCCTGTCCTAATTACCAAATCCACAGGTGCCAGTTCATTCATGCAGATTTGCTTACTCAGCGCCTCTTCATCAATTTGGTCGGGTCTCAACAGCCCTTCCTGAACCTGTTCGGCCAGATGCCGAACGCCCTGGATAATATCCCAGCGTCCACCGTAATTCGCCGCGATATTGAGCGTCAGACCGGTATTATTTTCAGTCAGCGCTTCTGCTTTACGAATCCGTTCCTGCAAACGTGAGTTAAAACGACTGGTTTCGCCGATAATACGCAGACGGACGTTGTGGCGGTGCAGGCTTTTTACTTCGCTATCGAGCGCCCACACAAACAATTCCATCAACGCGGTCACTTCCTGCGGCGGTCGATTCCAGTTTTCACTGCTAAAAGCATAGAGCGTTAACGCATCAATGCCGTTATTGGCGGCAAAAGAAACGGCGCGGCGAACAGATTTCGCCCCAGCTTTATGCCCAAAGGCTCGTATCTTCCCTTGTCTTTTCGCCCAGCGGCCGTTGCCATCCATAATGATTGCTACATGGCGGCAGCCATGAGCTGGCAAGTTTTCGCTTATTGGTTGATTCGCAGACAACATAACGCGTGTTTGGTCCCTGAAAAGGATTTAACGGTACTCAGGAATACTGAAGCCTATACGTAAAAAAGCCGTGTCAAACCACGGCTTACCTGACCACGTAAAGTCAAATACCTGCGATCAGGTGGCGCAGACTATATCACTGAAGCCCAACGCTAACAAATAGCACAACCACTAGTGCTTGCTTTATCACCAGCTTGCGAGGCGTGTCACCTGCTTACGTGCAATAACGCGAGCCTGTGCATCCACCGCCAGCACCTCTTCCACGCTTTGTGGTTCGCGCAAATCCATCATTTCCAGTACCGATAAATTCAACGTCGCAATATCGGTAAATCGGATCTGCTGATTCAGAAATGCCTCAACGGTAATTTCATTAGCTGCATTAAGTGCCGTCGTCGCCGCCTGCCCCTGGTCAAAGGCTTTCATCGCAAGCTTCAGACACGGATAACGATCGTAGTCCGGTTCGCTAAAGGTCAGTGAACTCAGCTTGCAAAAATCGAGCGGTTTCGCCCCGGACTTCACCCGATTCGGCCACGCCATGGCATGCGCGATAGGCGTGCGCATGTCCGGTTCGCCCAGTTGCGCAAGGACGCTGCCATCCTGATAGCGCACCATCGAGTGAATCACCGATTGCGGGTGGATCAGCACTTCCATCTGTTTCGCCGACGCATTGAACAGCCAGCGCGCTTCAATGTATTCCAGACCTTTGTTCATCATGGTGGCGGAGTCAACGGAGATTTTACGCCCCATTGACCAGTTCGGATGACGGCACGCCTGCTCAGGCGTCATTGCGCTCAGTTCAGACAGTGGCGTTTCACGGAACGGGCCACCTGACCCGGTAAGCAAAATCGATACAACGCCATTCTGCTCCAGGTCAGCGTACCCCAGGTTCTGTTGAAAAGGTTGCGGTAAACTCTGAAAAATCGCGTTGTGCTCGCTGTCGACCGGTAAAAGACGCGCCCCGCGCTGTTTCACCGCCTCCATAAAGAGACGTCCGCAGGTCACCAGCGACTCTTTGTTAGCCAGCAGAACCTCTTTACCTGCATCAATAGCGGCAAGCGTCGGTAGCAGCCCTGCAGCCCCGACGATTGCCGCCATGACCTGATCAACCTCATCCAGCGCAGCCATGTCGCAGGCCGCCTGCTGGCCACTCAGGACCTCGGTACGACAGCCTTTCTCACGCAACTGCGCGGTGAGCAGGCGGGCGCTCTCTTCGTCATCCATAACCGCATAGCGAGGCGTAAACTCCAGGCACTGTTCGATCATACGCTGCACATTCTTACCGGCCACCAGCGCGGTCACGGTGTAATGTTCAGGATTATGGCGAACAACGTCGAGAGTACTGCAACCGATAGAGCCGGTTGAGCCAAGGAGTGTTAAATGCTTCATGAGATGCCCGAAAAAAGTTAGACCAGATAAAAGCAAAACGCCGCCAGCAAGACCCGAAGTCCTTCTGAACGGCGTTTATCAGTGTACGACAGAAATCAGAACTGCATCAGTTCCGCTTCTTTATCTGCCAGCGCCGCATCAATTTTCTTGATCGCAGCATCCGTCATCTTCTGAATGTCGTCCTGAGAACGACGATCGTCATCTTCACTGATCTCTTTTTCTTTCAGCAGCGCTTTGAGTTTATCGTTCGCATCACGACGTACGTTACGCACGGATACGCGACCCTGCTCAGCTTCACCACGAACAACTTTGATCAGGTCTTTACGACGTTCTTCAGTCAGTGGAGGCAGTGGAACGCGAATGTCAGCGCCCGCAGAACTTGGGTTCAGACCGAGGTCAGACGCCATGATCGCTTTCTCAACCGCTGGGCTCATAGAACGATCGAAGACGTTGATTTTCAGCGTACGGGTATCTTCAACGGTAACACTCGCCAGCTGACGCAGTGGCGTTGGCGTGCCGTAGTATTCTACGATGATGCCATCCAGCAGGCTTGGGGAAGCACGGCCAGTACGGATTTTGCTGATTTGGGTTTTGAACGCTTCTACGCATTTTTCCATGCGTACTTCAGCATCTTTTCTGATTTCGTTAATCACGTTACGAATCCTTGAAAACTTGTCTCAGGCAGACTATCCGCCAGCACAGCGCTACAGGTGTGCTAAGTATAGTCGCGTTTAATTCTGACAACGCCAAAGGCGCGCCCAGGTAAGATACCACTACAAAATAAAGCGGAATCTTACCTGTATTTATCGCCGACGGAAATTATTCCGTGATCAAAGTGCCTTCTTTTTCACCCATGACCACGCGACGCAGTGCGCCAGGTTTGTTCATGTTGAAGACACGGATCGGCAGTTTGTGGTCACGAGCCAGCGTAAAGGCGGCAAGATCCATCACTTTCAGCTCTTTTTCCAGCACTTCGCTGTAGCTCAGCTGATCGTACATGGTGGCAGACGGATCTTTTGCCGGGTCGGCAGTAAACACGCCATCCACTTTGGTCGCTTTCAGAACCACATCGGCTTCGATCTCGATACCGCGCAGGCAGGCAGCGGAATCGGTAGTAAAGAACGGGTTACCCGTACCGGCGGAGAGGATCACCACGCGGTTGTTGCGCAGCAGGCTAATCGCCTCTGCCCAGCTGTAGTTATCGCAGACGCCATTCAATGGGATTGCGGACATCAGGCGGGCGTTCACATAGGCGCGATGAAGCGCATCACGCATTGCCAGGCCATTCATCACGGTTGCCAGCATACCCATGTGGTCGCCCACAACGCGGTTCATCCCCGCTTTCGCCAGACCAGCACCACGGAAAAGGTTGCCACCGCCAATGACCACGCCAACCTGAATACCCAGTTCGACCAGTTCTTTGATTTCCTGTGCCATGCGGTCAAGGATGCTTGCGTCAATACCGAAGCCTTCCGATCCCTGCAGCGCTTCGCCACTCAGCTTAAGCAGAATGCGTTTGTACACGGGTTTTGCATTGGTAGCCATGTTTCTTTCCTGAGACTGTCAACGATTAAGATGGGGGTTAATTCTGGCGACATGATATGTCGCATATCAGCACAGGGATACTGGAGCCTGTCTGATTTCGTGTGACGGGTGACAAAAAGAAGCCGCCCTCAGGCGGCTCCTTTTCAATCATTAAGACTGCTTGGACATTGCAGCAACTTCTGCTGCGAAGTCAGTCTCAACTTTCTCGATGCCTTCGCCCACTTCGAAGCGGATGAAGCCAGTCACGTCAGCGTTGTGCTCTTTCAGCAGCTGAGCAACAGACTTGCTTGGATCCATAACGAATGGCTGGCCAGTCAGAGAAACTTCGCCGGTGAATTTCTTCATGCGGCCTTCAACCATTTTCTCTGCGATTTCTTTTGGCTTACCAGACTGCATCGCGATGTCCAGCTGAACCTGGTACTCTTTCTCTACCACTTCAGCAGACACGTCTTCTGGCTTAACGAATTCTGGTTTGCTTGCAGCGATGTGCATAGCCAGCTGTTTAACCAGCTCTTCATCAGCGCCTTTAGCCGCAACCAGAACACCGATACGTGCACCGTGCTGGTATGAACCCAGAACGTCGCCTTCCAGAGAAGCAACACGACGGATGTTGATGTTCTCACCGATTTTAGCAACCAGAGCAACACGTTCTTCTTCGAACTGTGCTTTCAGAACTTCAACGTCAGTGATTTTGCCCGCAACAGCTGCGTCCAGAACTTTGTTAGCAAACGCCTGGAAACCACCATCTTTAGCAACGAAGTCAGTCTGGCAGTTAACTTCCAGGATGATGCCGTAGTTGCCGTCGATCTTAGTGATGATCACGCCGTCAGCAGCAACGTTGCCTGCTTTTTTAGCTGCTTTGATCGCACCGGATTTACGCATGTTTTCGATTGCCAGCTCGATGTCGCCGTTCGCTTCAGTCAGCGCTTTTTTGCAATCCATCATGCCTGCGCCAGTACGCTCGCGCAGCTCTTTTACCAGGGATGCGGTAATTTCAGCCATTCTTAAATCCTCGGGAGATGTGAACTGCCCGGCCTGAGGCCAAACAGTGTAAATTGAAAAAAGGGGCCGATAATTGGCCCCTATTCATACACGGTACTAATAAGGGGTGAAACCTTATTATTCAGCTTCTACGAAGCTTTCTTCCGCCTGAGAAGCCAGATCCTGGGAACGGCCTTCACGAACGGTAGCAGCTACAGCGCTCAGGTACAGGCTAACAGCACGGATTGCGTCGTCGTTACCCGGGATAACGAAGTCAACACCGTCCGGATCGGAGTTGGTATCAACGATAGCGAATACCGGGATACCCAGGTTGTTAGCTTCTTTGATTGCGATGTGCTCGTGGTCTGCATCGATTACGAACAGCGCGTCTGGCAGGCCGCCCATATCTTTGATACCGCCCAGGCTGTTTTCCAGCTTGTCCAGTTCACGAGTGCGCATCAGCGCTTCTTTCTTAGTCAGCTTGTCGAAAGTACCGTCCTGAGACTGGGTTTCCAGATCTTTCAGGCGCTTGATGGACTGACGAACGGTTTTCCAGTTAGTCAGCATGCCGCCCAACCAGCGATGGTTCACGAAGAACTGATCGCAGCTGTTAGCAGCATCTTTCACAGCTTCGCTTGCAGCGCGCTTAGTACCAACGAACAGAATCTTACCTTTACGGGAAGAGATCTTGTTCAGCTCAGCCAGGGCTTCGTTGAACATTGGTACAGTTTTCTCAAGGTTGATGATGTGAACTTTGTTACGTGCGCCGAAGATGAAAGGCTTCATTTTCGGGTTCCAGTAACGGGTCTGGTGACCGAAGTGAACACCAGCCTTGAGCATGTCGCGCATGGAAACAGTTGCCATGTTTAAAACCTCTATATTAAAAGTTGGGGTTATGCCTCCACGTATCCCATATTACCGACCCCGAAGGGCACCCCGGAATATGTGCCGATACGTGTGTGTTGTTACACAAAGTGAGATTTGTCGCTTCCGTCCAGCCTGTGTATCTGAAATGGATCGGAAGTCCGGCGCGCTTTATACCACAAAACACGACCAGAAACCAACAGTTGTTGGCCGAGTGTGCTGTTAATGATTCTCAATTTGGCACGGGGTGCGCCTGACTGATACCATTAACGACACTTAGACTAGTATTGTCGAAAAAATCGACACTGATGGACAGATTACATGGCTATCTCTATTAAGACACCTGAAGAAATTGAAAAGATGCGCGTCGCCGGTCGTCTGGCCGCAGACGTGCTGGAAATGATCGAGCCGTACGTGAAGCCGGGCGTTAGCACGGGTGAACTGGACCGCATTTGTAACGACTATATCGTCAATGAGCAGCACGCGGTCTCCGCCTGCCTTGGCTACCATGGTTTCCCGAAATCCGTCTGCATTTCGATTAACGAAGTGGTTTGTCACGGTATTCCGGACAACGAAAAACTGCTCAAAGATGGCGACATCGTCAACATCGACGTGACGGTCATTAAAGATGACTACCACGGTGACACCTCTAAGATGTTCATCGTGGGCAAGCCGAAGATTCTGGGCGAGCGTCTGTGCAAAGTGACGCAAGAAAGCCTCTACCTGGCGCTGAAAATGGTTAAACCCGGCATTCGCCTGCGCACCATCGGGGCCGCTATCCAGAAATTCGTTGAAGCGGAAGGTTTCTCCGTTGTGCGTGAATACTGCGGCCACGGCATTGGTCGTGTCTTCCACGAAGAGCCACAGGTTCTGCACTATGATGCGGATGACGGCGGCGTGGTACTGCAAAAAGGCATGACCTTCACCATCGAGCCGATGGTCAACGCCGGTGATTACCGCATCCGCACCATGAAAGATGGCTGGACGGTGAAAACCAAAGACAGAAGCTTGTCTGCGCAGTACGAGCATACTATTGTGGTAACAGACAACGGCTGCGAAATTATGACGTTGCGCAAGGATGACACCATCCCGGCGATACTCACGCACGATGAATGATAAAAAAGCCGGCAGATGCCGGCTTTTTTAATGGCTATAGCTTTTTCTTATGGGTGGCGCACGATGAGTAATCTTTTACCCGAACAGTATGCTAACACAGCACTTCCCACCCTACCCGACCAGCCCGATAACCCGGGCGTCTGGCCCCAGCAGGATTTGACCTGCGCCGGTATCAAGGCGCATATGGATGTCTTCCAGCGCTGGCTCGGAAGCGCATTTGATGCCGGCATCTCCGCGGAGCAGCTCATTGAAGCACGCACCGAGTTTATCGACCAGCTCCTGCAGCGTCTGTGGATTGATTACGGGTTTGGGCAGATCAGTGACGTGGCACTGGTCGCCGTCGGGGGCTATGGCCGCGGTGAGCTTCATCCGCTTTCCGATATCGACTTACTGATTTTAAGCCGCAAAAAACTGCCGGATGAACAGGCGCAGAAAATTGGTGAACTGCTGACGCTGCTGTGGGATGTGAAGCTTGAAGTGGGCCACAGCGTGCGCACGCTGGAAGAGTGCCTGCTCGAAGGATTATCTGACCTGACCGTCGCCACCAACCTGATTGAAACCCGCCTGTTGATTGGCGACGTTGCGTTGTTCCTGGAACTGCAAAAACACATTTTCAGCGACGGCTTCTGGCCTTCAGAAAAATTCTTCGCCGCGAAGGTCGAGGAGCAGAATCAGCGTCACCAGCGCTACCACGGCACCAGCTATAACCTGGAGCCGGATATTAAAAGCAGTCCGGGCGGACTGCGCGACATTCACACGCTGCAGTGGGTGGCCCGCCGCCACTTTGGCGCCACCTCAATGGACGAGATGGTTGGCTTCGGCTTTTTAACCGAGGCTGAGCGAAACGAGCTGAATGAGTGTCTGCACCTGCTCTGGCGGATCCGTTTTGCCCTGCATCTCGAGCTTAGCCGCTACGATAACCGTCTGCTGTTTGACCGTCAGCTCAGCGTAGCGCAGCGCCTCAACTACCGTGGTGAAGGTAACGAGCCGGTTGAACACATGATGAAGGATTTCTTCCGCGTTACCCGTCGCGTCACTGAACTGAACCAGATGCTGCTGCAGCTGTTCGACGAAGCGATCCTGGCCCTGACGGCAGACGAAAAACCGCGGCCAATCGATGATGAATTCCAGCTGCGCGGCACGCTTATCGATCTGCGCGACGAAACGCTGTTTATCCGTGAGCCGGAAGCGATCCTGCGGATGTTCTACATCATGGTTCGCAATAGCACGATCACCGGGATCTACTCCACAACGCTGCGTCATCTGCGCCATGCGCGCCGTCATCTGACGCAGCCACTGTGCTATATCCCGGAAGCCCGATCCCTTTTTCTCAGTATGTTGCGCCATCCGGGGGCCGTCAGCCGTGGGCTTCTGCCGATGCATCGCCACAGCGTGCTGTGGGCCTATATGCCGCAGTGGTCACATATCGTCGGGCAGATGCAGTTCGATCTGTTCCACGCCTACACGGTGGATGAACACACGATCCGCGTCATGCTCAAGCTGGAGAGCTTTGCCAGAGAAGAGACACGCTCACGTCACCCACTGTGCGTCGAACTGTGGCCACGTCTTACCCACCCGGAACTGATCCTGATTGCCGCCCTGTTCCACGACATCGCCAAAGGTCGCGGTGGTGACCACTCGGTGCTCGGCGCGCAGGACGTGCTGAAATTTGCCGAACTGCATGGACTGAACTCTCGCGAGACGCAGCTGGTTGCCTGGCTGGTACGCCACCACCTGCTGATGTCCGTCACCGCGCAGCGTCGTGACATTCAGGATCCGGAGGTCATCAAGCAGTTTGCAGAAGAGGTTCAGACGGAAAACCGCCTGCGCTATCTGGTCTGCCTGACGGTAGCCGATATTTGTGCCACCAACGAAACGCTGTGGAACAGCTGGAAGCAAAGCCTGTTGCGCGAGTTGTACTTTGCCACCGAAAAACAGCTGCGCCGCGGGATGCAAAACACCCCGGACATGCGCGAGCGTGTACGCCATCATCAGCTGCAGGCGCTGGCGCTGTTGCGGATGGATAATATTGATGAAGAGGCGCTGCATCAGATTTGGGCGCGCTGTCGTGCCAACTATTTTGTCCGCCACAGCCCAAACCAGCTTGCCTGGCATGCGCGACATCTGCTTCAGCATGATTTATCGCAGCCGATGATCCTCCTCAGTCCGCAGGCCACGCGCGGCGGTACCGAGATCTTTATCTGGAGCCCGGATCGGCCTTATCTGTTTGCTGCGGTTTGTGCCGAACTGGACAGGCGTAACCTGAGCGTTCACGACGCGCAGATTTTCACCACCCGGGACGGCATGGCGATGGACACCTTTATTGTGCTGGAGCCAGACGGAAGCCCGCTATCCTCGGACCGCCATGAAGGAATACGTTTTGGCCTGGAACAGGCGATCACCCAGCGCAGCTGGCAGCCACCACAGCCGCGTCGTCAGCCGTCGAAATTACGCCACTTTACCGTCGATACCGAGGTCAATTTCCTGCCGACCCACACCGATCGTAAATCGTTCCTGGAGCTGATCGCGCTCGACCAGCCAGGGCTGCTCGCCCGCGTCGGCCAGGTTTTTGCCGATCTGGGAATTTCGCTTCACGGCGCCAGAATTACAACCATTGGCGAACGAGTAGAAGATTTATTTATAATCGCCACCGCCGACCGGCGTGCCCTTAATAATGACCTGCAACTTGAAGTGCAACAACGGTTGACAGCAGCCCTCAATCCAAACGATAAAGGGTGACGTGTTTTTTAGTGAAATGGAAAGAGTAAACAATGCAGCAGTTACAGAACGTTATTGAGTCCGCTTTTGAGCGTCGCGCCGAGATTACTCCGGCAAATGTGGATACCGTTACCCGTGAAGCGGTTAATCAGGTTATTTCTCTGCTGGATTCCGGCGCGCTACGTGTAGCAGAAAAAATCGACGGTCAGTGGGTAACTCATCAATGGCTGAAGAAAGCCGTGCTGCTCTCTTTCCGTATCAATGATAACCAGGTTATCGACGGAGCAGAAAGCCGCTACTTCGATAAAGTCCCTATGAAATTCGCTGACTACGACGAAGCTCGCTTCCAGAAAGAAGGCTTCCGCGTAGTACCGCCAGCGGCCGTACGTCAGGGTGCGTTCATCGCGCGTAACACCGTGCTGATGCCCTCCTACGTTAACATCGGTGCTTACGTAGACGAAGGCTCCATGGTGGATACCTGGGCAACCGTCGGCTCCTGCGCGCAGATCGGTAAAAACGTTCACCTGTCCGGCGGCGTGGGTATCGGTGGTGTACTGGAGCCACTGCAGGCTAACCCAACCATCATCGAAGATAACTGCTTCATCGGCGCGCGCTCTGAAGTGGTGGAAGGCGTGATCGTTGAGGAAGGCTCCGTTATCTCGATGGGCGTTTACATCGGTCAGAGCACCCGTATTTACGATCGTGAGACCGGTGAAATTCACTACGGTCGCGTGCCGGCCGGTTCCGTTGTGGTCTCCGGCAACCTGCCGTCAAAAGATGACAAGTACAGCCTGTACTGTGCGGTTATCGTGAAGAAAGTTGATGCGAAAACCCGCGGTAAGGTGGGCATCAATGAGTTGCTGCGCACCATCGATTAATCGGATATAACAAAAAGCGGGGGCCACTCCGCTTTTTTCATATCTGAGGGTGGCGAAAATAGATTTTTTCGTTAATTATTCAAAGGTTATGTTGAGATCAAGGGTACCGCTATGTACGATAATCTGAAAAGTCTGGGCATTACCAATCCTGATGAAATTGATCGTTACAGCCTTCGCCAGGAAGCTAATAACGACATTCTGAAAATCTATTTTCACAAGGACAAAGGAGAGTTTTTCGCCAAGAGCGTGAAGTTTAAATATCCACGCCAGCGTAAGACCGTCGTCGCTGACGGTGTAGGACAGGGATACAAAGAAGTTCAGGAAATCAGCCCTAATCTGCGCTATGTGATCGATGAACTCGATCAGATCTGTCAGCGCGACCGCACTGAAGTCGATCTCAAACGTAAGATCCTCGACGATCTGCGTCACCTTGAAAGCGTTGTCACCAACAAGATTAGCGAAATCGAAGCGGATCTTGAAAAGCTTACCCGGAAATAAACGCAAAACGGCAATCTTTGATTGCCGTTTTAGTGTTTGCGCCCTCTCCCGCGGAAAGGGATGGCGTAAGGGCATCAGGCCGTATTTCACTCATCTCTGCTCATCGAGCTGTAACGCCACATAAAGCAGCAGCCTGTCGTCAAAGCTCCCCAGATCCAGCCCTGTCAGTTCCGAAATCCGGTTCAGTCGATATTCCAGCGTATTGCGATGTATAAACAACGCTTTCGACGTTGCCAGCGGCTGTACGTTATGACGGAACCACGCCTGCAGCGTCCGACGCAGCAGACCGTTGTTGTCCATTGCCTTGAGGCGCGCTAACGGACGTGCCAGCTCATTGGCCTGCCAGCCACCGCGCAGGCTGTCGAGCAGCACCGGGAGCATCAGATCCTGATAGAAATAACTGCGGCTTTCCGGCATCCGCTGCTTACCCACCATCATGGTGGTGCGGGCAGTACGCCAGGAGCGGGCAATACTGCCCGGACCGGTGAAGTAATTGCCCAGCGCGACGCGAAAACGAAGCTGACCATTCTCCTTCATGCGGGCAATCAACTGCTCCACGCGACGACGATGATCTTCTGCATCCCAGCGCCCGAACGCGTTCAGCGCGGGCTTGAGCACCACCATTTCCGTCAGAGAGACAATCGCCACCAGGTTATCGCGTTCCGGCGTCGCCAGCGCATTTTGCAGCTGCTGCAGCTCAGCCATCGCACTGTCGACGCCAAGCTGGCCGCTGTCCACCTCAATTACCGCCACGACGCGCGGCTGATTCAGATCGATTCCCAGGCGCTGCGCCCATTCATTGAGTGCAGGGGTATGCTCATCCGCCTGAATCAGGTTCATCACCAGCTCTTCACGCAGACGGCTGTCCTGGGCGAGCAGATGCATCAGGCGCGACTGCTCAAGCATCATCTCCGCCGTCATACAGACCAGTTCGCCATATTTTCGCAGCGACTCCGGCTCGCCGGTCAGGCCGATAACGCCAACAATTTCCCCCTCAAGACGCAGCGGTAAATTGATGCCCTGACGGACACCGTGCAGGTGTTTCGCCACCGCATCGTCGATGTCCACCACCCGCCCCTGGGAGAGCACCAGCAGCGCCCCTTCGTGCAATTCCCCAATACGCTCACGATCGCCACTGCCAATAATGCGCCCACGGGCATCCATTACGTTGATATTGGTATCAATGATGCGCATGGTGCGTGCCACAATATCCTGCGCCATTTTGGTATCGAGATGCCAGCCAGCCATGTAACCCTCCTGTGAGCAGAGCTCAAGCATAGGGAAGTTCAGCTACCGCTGCATTGTGCGAATGCACAAAGTGAAAGGGAGAAGTATGGAGTTGTGGAAAAGGTCACAGAAAGGTGAAAAGCCCCTGCTCATCTGAAACAGGGGCCTGAGAGGATTACTGCATCAGCAGGTAAATTGAGGTATCACCACGCTGAATATTCAACGCCAGCACGGAAGGTTTGCTGTCCAGAATTTTGCGCAGTTCAGCAATGTTTTTCACTGGCTGCTGGTTCGCACCCATGATCACATCGCCTTTTTTCAGGCCAATGCGCGCAGCCGGGCTGTTCGCTTTAACGTTGTTCACCACAACGCCTTTGTCCTGACCTTTATTGCTCATCTCGGCGCCTTCAATGCCGCTGAAGATGGTGCTGGAATCAACCTGATTCTGGCTGCTTTGCTGCAGTTCCAGGCTCACGTTAACCGGTTTACCGTCACGCAGCAGGCCGAGGGTGACTTTGCTGCCAATCGGCATGGAGCCCACTTCAGCACGCAGCGCGGCAAAGCTGCTGATCGGTTTCCCGTTCAGGGAGGTGATGACATCACCTGCTTTAATGCCCGCTTTCGCCGCGGAGGAGTTCGGCATCACCTGGCTGACAAATGCGCCGCGCTGGGCGTCAACTTTCATCGCCTTAGCCAGTTCGGAATTCAGTTCGGTACCCAGAATCCCCAGTTCACCGCGTTTCACCTGGCCATACTGCACCATCTGCGCGGTCAGGTTTTTCACCATGTTACTTGGGATAGCAAAGCCGATCCCGATATTGCCACCGTCTGGTGCAAGGATCGCGGTGTTGATACCAATCAGCTCACCGTTCAGGTTCACCAGCGCGCCGCCGGAGTTACCCCGGTTGATGGCGGCATCCGTCTGGATGAAGTTTTCATAGTTTTCGGCGTTGAGGCCGCTACGACCCAGCGCGGAAACAATCCCCGAGGTTACAGTTTCACCCAGACCGAACGGGTTACCGATAGCGACGGTATAATCACCGACACGCAGCGCATCGGAGTCGGCAATTTTAATCGCCGTCAGGTTTTTCGGATCCTGAATCTGGATCAGCGCGATATCGGAGCGCGGGTCTTTCCCGACCACTTTGGCATCAAATTTACGCCCGTCGCTCAGCTGAACCTTAATGCTGTTGGCGTTATCAACAACGTGGTTGTTGGTCACGACGTAGCCTTTCGCCGCATCGATAATCACACCCGAGCCAAGCGCCATGAATTTCTGCTGCTGGCCACCCCCCTGGGTGTCATCCCCTGCACCACCGCCCTGACAGAACGGGGAGCTCTGGAATGGCGAACCGTCCTGGCAGAAAGGTGAGTTATCACCAAAAAACTGCTGGAAGTTACGCGGCATACGCGGCGTATTGACGGTTGTGCTGCCCTCAACGTTAATACTCACCACCGATGGCATCACTTTTTCGAGCATCGGTGCCAGGCTTGGCATCTGCTGCGCGGTCGCTGCCGACGATGCGGTCTCAGCTGCAGTAGCAGTCAGAGGAGACAGCGCTAAACCTAAACTCAGAGCCAGTGCACTCATTGCTAATGTGGTTTTTTTCATGTGTCTTAATCTCGATTTACAGATAACGCAAAATTGCTGTGTAACTCAGATTCATTTTATACCGCTTAGTTCCGGCCATAAGTTTATGGAAAAGGTAAAAATTTATTGGCCGTCTTTACAAAACTCCGTGCTTATTCCACCGCCATGAGCTTGCGGTATTCATCCCAGGCATACAAATCTGTCATCCCGCTGATATAGTCCTGGATAAGACGGCAGCGATAATAATATTCCAGCACCGGCCACTGGGGCGACTGCCGATCCAGCTTGCCGATGGCTTCGACATAAGCCAGACGGTGGCGGGTTGAAAGTTTCTGATAAAGCCGGGATTCAATCGGTATTCGCCGCACGCGCTCTTTTTCCACCAGCTCGCTGAACTCGTCGAAGGATAACTGCAGCAGAGGCCGATAGATTTCGAGTAACCCACTGATAACCCTGTATCCCTGCAGCTCAAGCTGTTCAACATCCGGATGGCTGAAAACATGACGCACGGCCACGTTTTTATAGAGCTCAAGAAGCTGGCTAAAGCTGCTGTCATCTTCCAGCAACGCATGGTTGAATTCGCCGCTATAAATTAACGGCAGGTTGTCTATAAAGCGCGAGGCGGCATAAGGCACCAGTTTATTTAATGTATTGACCCGTAAATACATAAAGAACTGATCTTCCGTGCTGCGGCTTAATGTATTTGAACGCGATTTCTCCCAGGCATTTTCGACAACCTGAGCAAACAGCGAGCCTTTTTCATGCGTTCCCCAGGCCTCATAAAGATGCTGATAAAGTTCTTCGACGCTGAATATTCTTTTCTCAACGGCGTCTTCCAGGTCGGCAACACAATATGAAATGTCGTCGGCAGCTTCCATAATCCAGGTTAAGGGGAAGCGGCCGTTTGGTGTCAGAGAAAGTTCTTTACGCAGGCGCTCAATATAGGCTTCTTCAGAAAGATAATAGCCCGGCTTTTTCATCAAATAACTGTGCGACGCGGGCGTCTCGCCCATCCACCAGGCCGGTCGCGTATATTTCAGGATGCACCCCACCTGTGCCCAGGTCAGGTTCATACGCATCAGGGAGTGGACCAGCCGGATCCCCTGCGCATTGCCTTCGAAGTGACAGAGGTCGTGACGGACTTTACGCCGCAGGTCGTTCAGCGCGTCTTCACCTTCGCGCAGGCGTAAATCCCGCACCAGGCAGCGGTCATCGCTCAGAGGCTGGCTTACCGCATCAGCAGGATAAAGCCGCTGTTTAAACCAGTCATTTATGGCGGCTTCGCCAAAATGACCAAAGGGCGGGTTACCGATGTCATGCATCAGGCAGGCCATCTCAACAATACTCTCAAACGGCCCGGTCAGCTCATTCAGCCCATAGGTTTCGAGAAGCTGCTGCTCTTTAAGACGGCTTAAAATCTCTTTGGCAATGTAGCGGCCAACCTGCTGAACTTCCATAGAATGCGTTAAGCGCGTGCGCACCGCAGCGTTACGTTCAAGCGGAAACACCTGGGTTTTTTGCTGTAACCGACGGATTGCCGGCGAGTTTATGATCCGCCCGCGATCGCTTTCGAAGATACGCAGGATCTCATGCTCGCTCTTGTCGCCCTGCGGCGAACGGAAACGTCGGTGCCAGTTAATTTTGATGCGAAAATCGATTGGTGACATGTGCTCCCCCGCGTGAGAATGCGTTTCCTCTTAACCGCATGATAGACTATGCATCTTAACAAGGCACATCGCGAGTAAATCTATGAAAATCGGCATTATTGGTGCAATGGAAGAAGAAGTTACGCTGCTGCGTGACAAAATTGAGAACCGTCAGACTCTCTCCCTCGGTGGCTGTGAGATCTACACCGGCCAGTTGAATGGCGTTGACGTCGCTCTGCTGAAATCAGGCATCGGTAAGGTTGCTGCTGCGCTGGGCGCGACCCTGCTGCTCGAACGCTGCAAGCCGGACGTTATCATTAACACCGGTTCTGCAGGCGGCCTGGCGTCGACGCTGAAAGTGGGTGATATCGTTGTTTCCGATGAAGCGCGTTACCACGATGCAGACGTTACCGCATTCGGCTACGAATACGGTCAGCTTCCGGGTTGCCCGGCCGGGTTTAAAGCCGATGACAAACTGATTGCGGCGGCTGAAAGCTGCATCGCTGAGCTGAACCTCAACGCGGTGCGCGGCCTGATCGTCAGCGGTGATGCGTTCATCAATGGCTCCGTCGGCCTGGCGAAAATTCGTCATAACTTCCCTCAGGCCGTTGCCGTTGAGATGGAAGCGACCGCCATTGCTCACGTTTGCCATAACTTCAACGTTCCGTTCGTGGTGGTCCGCGCCATCTCCGACGTGGCAGACCAGCAGTCTCATATCAGCTTCGACGAGTTCCTGACCGTTGCGGCAAAACAGTCCACCGTGATGGTGGAGCGCCTGGTGCAGAAACTGGCTCGTGGGTAACCCATACATCAGGGCGCTGGTCGCCCTGCTTTTTCTCGCACCGGCATGGCTATTTGCCGCGCCGCGTGTGATTACGCTCTCTCCGGCAAACACCGAACTGGCCTTTGCCGCCGGGATCACGCCTGTCGGCGTGAGCAGCTTTTCGGATTACCCTCCGCAAGCGGCCCATATTGAACAGGTGGCGACCTGGCAAGGGATGAACATTGAGCGCATCGTGGCGCTTAAACCCGATCTCGTGCTCGCCTGGCGCGGCGGTAACGCCGAGCGGCAGGTCAACCAGCTCTCCTCGCTTGGGATCAAGGTGATGTGGATTGATGCGGTGAGCATTGAGCAGGTCGCTCAGGCACTGCGTTCTCTGGCCCCCTACAGCCCTATCCCAGCAAAAGCCGAGAATGCCGCGAAACAGATGCTCAGCGACTATGCCGCGCTGAAATCCCGCTACGATACCCCCGTCAAAAAACGCATCTTCCTGCAATTTGGCAGCCAGCCGCTGTTCACCACCGGGAAAGGATCCATTCAGAATCAGGTGCTGGAAATCTGCGGCGGTGAAAACATCTTTGCAGCCAGCCGGGTGCCGTGGCCTCAGGTCAGCCGGGAACAGGTGCTCGCACGCCAGCCACAGGCCATCGTGGTGGTCGGAAATGCGAGCGAGATTCCTAAAATTGAACAATTCTGGCAACGTCAGCTAAAAATACCGGTGATCCCCCTCACCAGTGACTGGTTTGAACGCGCCAGCCCGCGTATTATCCTCGCCGCAAAACAGCTCTGTGCCGCGCTGGCAGAGAGTCACTAACAACATACCCCGCTCGAGGATTTAACGATGCTCGTTTATTGGCTGGATATTCTTGGCACAGCCGTTTTTGCTATCTCCGGCGTTTTACTCGCCGGAAAACTGCGCATGGATCCGTTTGGCGTACTGGTGCTGGGCGTGGTCACCGCCGTGGGTGGCGGGACAATCCGTGATATGGCCCTGGCGAATGGCCCGGTATTTTGGGTAAAAGATCCAACCGATCTGGTGGTGGCGATGGTCACTTGTCTGTTGACCATCGTGTTGGTTCGCCAGCCCCGCCGGTTACCGAAATGGATACTCCCGGTGCTGGATGCCGTCGGTCTGGCCGTCTTTGTGGGCATCGGGGTCAATAAAGCCTTCAATGCGGGAACGGGCCCGATGGTGGCCATCTGCATGGGCGTGTTAACCGGAGTCGGCGGCGGGATTATTCGCGACATTCTGGCGCGTGAAGTTCCCATGATCCTGCGTACCGAAATCTATGCCACGGCGTGTATTATTGGTGGGATTGTTCACGCGACGGCGTATTACACCTTTGCGATGCCGCTAGAAAATGCAGCCATGCTGGGTATGGTGGTCACGCTGGGGATACGGTTAGCGGCGATACGCTGGCATCTGAAGCTGCCGACGTTTGCGCTGGATGATAATGCACGATAAGCGTTGTTTATAAGCCCGGTGGCGCTACGCTTACCGGGCTTACGACTGCATCCCTGTCAGATGCTGAACGAAGAGCCACATCCACAGGTACTTGTCGCGTTCGGGTTAGTCACAACGAAGCGCGAACCTTCCAGGCCTTCAGTGTAATCCACCGAACCACCCACCAGGTACTGCAGGCTCATCGGGTCAACCACCAGCGCAACGCCCTGCTTCTCGATAGTCATATCGCCGTCGTTGACCTGATCGTCAAAGGTAAAACCATACTGGAAGCCGCTGCAGCCGCCACCGGTAATATAGACACGCAGTTTCAGATCCGGATTGTCCTCGTCGGCAATCAGGGTTTTCACTTTGTTGGCTGCTGCTTCGGTAAATTCCAGCGGCAACGCTACGTCATCACTCATCTTATGCTCCCATGAATACTGCTACTGCTATTGGGTAAAATTCACCCAATTCTTTATGTCATTATCTAATACCCTGGTAATTCATTCAAGTATTCTGCGTCGGGGCCCGCTCGGCCTCTTGTTTTGCCAGGGTACGGGCAAGAATGGTGGAGTATAGCGGTTTTCCACCCAGGAATTGGGCTAATAGTGTCGCGCCGAGACAGGTAATGATCATTGGCAAAATGAGCTGGTAATTATCCGTCATCTCCAGAACCAGCACGATGCCGGTCAACGGCGCGCGCAGAGACGCCGCCAGCAGCGCGCCCATTCCGGCAATAGCAAAGGTCCCGGCGTCCAGATGATAGGCCGGAAATCCGGCAGCAGAGACCATGCCAAACGCGGTTCCCAGAAGCGTACCCAGCGCCAGCATCGGTGCAAAAATACCGCCAGGCGCACCGGAGGAGAAGCACAATACGGTGGTAATCACCCGCGAAATAAACATGAACAGCAACAGACCAATGCTGAAATTACCCGCCGCGGCAATCGGTATCAGCCCGAAGCCACCGCCTGCGGCATTGGGCTCAATGAAGCCGAGCACGCCGCAGGCGCCGCCCAGCAGTCCGCCGATCAATACCCAGCGGGTGGTATTCCCACCGTGAATGCGCTGGAACATATCCTGGGCGCGTAAGATAAGCGTGTTAAACAGCGGGCCAACCACGCCAAAAATCATGCCGAGGATCAGGTACAGCCACAGCGTATTCACCGGCGCATTGGTCAGTTTCCCCACCTCAATCACCGCCCCTTCGCCATTAAAAATGCGAAAGACAATGCTCGACATAATGACGCCGGTGAATACCGCTTTTATCGAGATAAGGTTGTAGCGAAACTGTGCCCGCATCTCTTCAATAATGAACAGGATCCCCGCGAGCGGTGCGTTGAACGCCGCCGAAAGGCCGGCCGCCGCCCCCGTTGCCAGCAGCGTATGTCGCGCCTCCGCGCTGCGCATGCGAAACAGATCGCCGACCATGCGCCCAACGTTTCCGCCCAGCTGCACCGTTGGCCCTTCGCGCCCGAGCACCATGCCTGCCCCGAGCGTTCCCATGCCACCGATAAATTTTACCGGGATGACGCGCCACCAGCGAACCGGCCTCAGCTCTTCCAGTGCGCCTTCTATTTCAGGGATCCCGGAACCGCCCGCTTCCGGCGCAAATTTACGGACCAGGAAATAGCCCACCATGGCAAACAGCGCAGAAAAGCCAAAGGCCCACACCCATACCCATCCACCGCTATAGGCAAAACCCGCCACGGTTCCAATTCGCCAGTTCATTATCGCGTTAACCGCTTTTTCGAAGGCGATACCCACCAGCCCGGCAACTGCGCCGACCACGGCAGCAGCCAGCAGGATAGCCAGCGGCGTTTTATCACGATTAAGCAAGCGCCGGATGCTGATACGGTGCTGCGCACGTCTGAACTGCTGTTCAGTATAAGAATGAGTGTCTGCTTTCATTACCGTTTCTTTTCGTCATACAAATAACCGCAGGGATTTTACCAGAGTGCGTAATATCATCCCGTGAAAAATACTTAACAATTGTTTGGGCATGAAAGGGGGCAAAAATTTCATTACCTTCCGAGGATCACTTAGAATAGTGTGCTTAATCATTTTATACGAACCAGGAACGACGCCATGAGCAAGTCTGAAAACCTCTACAGTGCAGCCCGCGAGCTTATCCCAGGTGGCGTGAATTCGCCTGTTCGCGCCTTTACCGGCGTAGGCGGTACGCCGCTGTTTATCGAACGTGCTGACGGCGCGTATCTGTATGATGTCGATGGCAAAGCCTATATCGATTATGTCGGCTCCTGGGGTCCGATGGTGCTGGGTCACAACCATCCTGCTATCCGCAATGCGGTGATTGAAGCCGCCCAGCGCGGCCTGAGCTTCGGCGCGCCAACCGAGATGGAAGTGAAAATGGCGGAACTGGTCACCGAACTGGTCCCGACTATGGACATGGTGCGTATGGTGAACTCCGGTACCGAGGCCACCATGAGCGCGATCCGCCTGGCACGTGGCTTTACCGGCCGCGACAAGATCATCAAATTTGAAGGCTGCTACCACGGTCATGCGGACTGCCTGCTGGTAAAAGCCGGCTCCGGCGCGCTGACCCTCGGTCAGCCGAACTCACCGGGCGTACCGGCTGACTTTGCGAAGCATACCCTGACCTGCACCTATAACGATCTGAACACCGTTCGGGCAGCCTTCGAGCAGTATCCGCAGGAGATTGCCTGTATCATCGTTGAACCTGTCGCTGGCAACATGAACTGCATTCCACCGCAGCCGGAGTTCCTGCCGGGTCTGCGCGCCCTGTGCGATGAGTTTGGCGCTCTGCTGATCATCGACGAAGTGATGACCGGCTTCCGCGTCGCGCTGGCGGGGGCACAGTCTTACTACGGCGTAGAGCCGGACCTGACGTGCCTTGGCAAAATCATCGGCGGCGGCATGCCTGTCGGTGCATTCGGGGGACGTAAAGAGGTGATGGAAGCGCTGGCGCCGACTGGCCCGGTCTACCAGGCGGGTACCCTTTCCGGCAACCCGATTGCGATGGCCGCAGGTTTCGCCTGTCTGACCGAAGTCGCGCAGCCGGGTATTCACGAAACCCTGACCGATCTGACATCTCAACTGGCCAACGGCCTGCTGGAGGCCGCGCAAGAAACCGGTATTCCTCTGGTGGTAAACCATGTTGGTGGGATGTTCGGGATTTTCTTCACCGATGCGAAAACCGTGACCTGCTATCAGGATGTGGTGAAATGTGACGTTGAACGCTTCAAACGCTTCTTCCATCTGATGCTGGAAGAAGGCGTCTACCTGGCACCATCCGCGTTTGAAGCAGGCTTTATGTCCGTCGCGCACAGCGAAGACGATATCAATAAGACTATCGATGCTGCGCGCAGGGTCTTTGCGAAGTTGTAAGACAGAAACGATCTGCTGCCCTCTCCACCGGGAGAGGGCAATACCCCACCGCCCTTCTACCTGCTTTGCTTTCTCAACAAATAGATAAAGTACGGCGCACCGATAAACGTCGACAGCAACCCGGCAGGTATCTGGTACGGGAACAGCACCATCCGCCCCAGCCAGTCAGCCACTACCAGTATTACGCCCCCCGTCAGCGCCGACATCACAATGTGCGGCATCGTGCGACGAAAGCCCATCATTCTGGCAATGTGCGGCGCCATTAAGCCGACAAAACTCAGCGGGCCGATGGTCATGGTGGCCGTTGCCGTGAGGCATGCGGCCAGCAGCAGTAACCCGATACGGGATGGCGCCAGGGCCATCCCCACCGCACGCGCGGTCTCGCCGCCCAGCGGCAGAATGGTCATCCAGCGACGGCATAGCGGCACCATCGCCAGCAATACGATCATTGCAATCCCGGAATGCACGACCTGGCTGCCGGTGGCGCTGTACGTTGAACCGGAGATCCAGGTCAGGATCTTGGCCATGCGCGGATCGCCACTCGCCTGCAGCATCATCAGCAGCATGGTAAATGCCGTGCTGAGCGCCATCCCGGCAAGCAGCATCCGGTGAGGGGAAAACCCGCCACGCCCGGAGGCAATGAGGATGATCAGCAGCGTCACCGCCGCGCCAACGCTCCCGGCAGGCATCAACCAGCCGAAGGCATTTCCCGGCACCAGGAACAGCATCAGGACCACGCCAAAGGCGGCACCAGAACTGATACCCAGAACCTCCGGGCTGGCCATCGGGTTACCGGTCAGACGCTGGATAATACAGCCCGCCACCGCCAGCATGACCCCGGCGATTAACGCCGAGAGAATGCGCGGCCAGCGCCACTGCATGAGTTCGTTAAGCAGATCCCCAGACGCCCAGTGCCAGCCCACCGCATCGCGTCCGAAAGCGAGCGCGGCAAATGAGATAACAATCAGCACTGCCAGCCCGGCAAGGCTGAACCCCAGCACTGACTGGCGCTCAGCATAGACCTTATCGCCAGCATCCATCGCTGGCGCGCTGATACTGCGCAGACGCGGCAGCAGCCACAGCAGCAGCGGTGCACCGATAAGCGCCGTCATCGAACCGGTAGACACTTCCATCCAGACGCGTGCCAGCCAGAGAATGATTTGATCGGAAAGCCAGAGGATCAACGCGCCAATCAGCGGGGCTAACATCAGGCGCGCCAGCAAGCGGCGCGCACCGAGCATTTTTGCCAGCAGCGGCGCAAACAGTCCGATAAACCCGATGATGCCTACCGCATTAACCAGCAGGGCACTGAGCACAATCGCCAGCGTCAGCGCCCCCAGACGGGCCAGCGACAGCGCCAGCCCCAGATTACGCGCCACGCCATCGTCAAGACCCATCAACGTCAGCGGGCGCAAGAGCAGCAGCGTCAACACGACGCCACCGACGAGCTGCGGCCACAGACGCTGCACGACGCTCCAGTCGGTCTGGGTGAGCGTACCGGTGCTCCAGAGGAACATGCTCTGCAGCTGATCGTGATGGAACAGCACCAGCAGCTGATTAATCGCGCCGCAGTACAGGCTCACCACCAGCCCCGCAAGAATAAGCGTGACGGGGGAGAGACGCTTGCCCCAGGCGACGCCGAATACCAGCGCGCCCACTACACACGCACCGGCGAGGGCAGCAAACTGCGAGGTCAATGCCCCAGGCAACGCCCAGAGTGTGGTAATCGTGATTCCAAGCTGTGCCCCGGTCGCCACGCCAAGCGTCGTCGGCTCGGCCAGAGGGTTACGCAGTACCTGCTGGAATAAAACGCCCACCAGCCCTAATCCCGCACCGACCAGCAGCGAAATCGAAAGGCGCGGCAACAGACTGTAGTGGAACAGCATTTGCTGAATATTATCGATATCTGGCGTCACCAGCGCCGCACGCCACTGGTCGCGCGGTAAGGCCGTCGACAGATTGAACCAGGTCAATGCCAGCGCGCACAGGAAAATGAGGCAAAGCAACAGTGCCGGGAAACGGGCAATACGCGTACTCATGCCTGGCCTCCCAGCGCGTTGTCCAGCACGCGGGCAAAGTGCATGGCAGAAAGCGTCGCGCCGTAGAACCATACCGCAGGTGCGCGCAGGAACCGTTTTTCACGCACAAACGGCATTGCCTGCCAGAGCGGCGTCGCCATCAGGGTTTGCATCTCCCGCTCGTTGCCGTGGTCAAAGCACAACACATCCACATCGCGAAATGCCGCAAGACGGTCAATCCCCACGGCGGTGCTGCCCCAGAAGGTCATCTCCCCTTCCCAGGCATTACGAATACCAAAACTGTCGAGCACGTCCTGGAACAGGCAGTTTTTCCCAAAGACCAGCATATGGCGGGCATCCAGCAGCGTCACCATCAGCAGCGGGCGATCGCCCCGGTGAGCAAAACGCGGCTTCAGGGCGTTAATCAGGGCATCAAAATCGTCGAGATGTTTTTTGGCCTCAACCTCACGGTTAAGGAACAGTGCCATCTCGTGGAGGGAGTTTTTCGCCATCGCCAGCGGATTTTTACCGTCGCTGAAGGAGAAACCACGGCCGGGCGCAATCCGTGCCATTGTCTCTTCTGACGGGCCGTAACCTGCAGACCAGAACAGGAATGACGGCTTCATCTGGGTGAGCAGTTCGAGGTTTGGCTCGGTGCGCAGGCCGATGTCGATTACCGAGTCCGGTAGCCTCGGCTCATTCACCCACAGCCTGTAGTTGGGAATATCCGCCACACCATAGGGCGTAACGCCCAGCGCCATCATCAGCTCTACCGGCAACCATTCCAGCGCCACAATGCGGTGTGGATCGACCGCAGCCGCACGCGCGGTATTCATTTTTAACAGCAGCGGTGAAAGCGCCATTGCCGTCAGCAGACGACGGCGACTCATCAACATAGAATCCAGCATCAGTACACAAAGCTCACCGGTGCAGCCCCGGCAGGGTGAGGCAAAATCCCCATTGGAATACCGTAAATGTGTTCCAGCGTTTCACTGCGCATCAGTTCAGACGGCGTCCCCTGGGCGATCATTTCACCGCCGCGCAGGGCAACGAGGTAATCGCAGTAACGCGCGGCCATGTTGATATCATGCAGGACCGCGATAACCGTCAGACCGCGCTGCTGGCTTAAACGATGCACCAGCGCAAGCACGTCGACCTGATGGGCAATGTCCAGCGCAGAGGTCGGTTCGTCGAGCAGCAGGCAGCGGCTGTCCTGGGCCACCAGCATTGCTATCCACGCGCGCTGACGCTCCCCTCCTGACAGGCTGTCTACCAGACGGTGGGCCAGCGGTTTTAGCCCCACCAGCGCAATCGCCTCTTCCACTTTCTCTCTGTCGGCCACGCCGAAACGGCCAAGCGCGCCGTGCCACGGATAACGCCCAATCGCCACCAGTTCACGCACGGTCATCCCCTCCGCCTGCGGCAACTGCTGCGGCAGATACGCCACTTTGCGGGCAAAGGCTTTACTGCTCCAGCTCTCCAGCGGCTGACCGTCCAGCAGGATATCGCCTTCTGACGGCGGCTGATGGCGGCCAAGCATTTTGAGCAGCGTTGATTTACCAGAGCCGTTGTGACCAATCAGGCCTGTCACTTTACCTGCCGGGAAGGTCAAAGAGAGCGGATGCAGCAGGGTGCGTCCGGGCACGCGAAAGGAGAGATTATTGAGCGTGAAGGTGGTGTCGGATTGCGTTTGATTATCCTGCATATCGGCCAACTTAAATAAAAAGGGCACGGCGAACCGTGCCCGAAGAGAGATTAGAAGCGGAAGGTCGCGGTGGCGACAACCTGACGTTCAGCACCCCAGTAGCATGCATAATCCTTGTAGCAGCTGGAGACATATTCCCGATCGAACAGGTTATTCACGTTCACCGCCACAGATGACCCCGGCAGACCCAGACGGGCCAGATCGTATTTCACCATCGCATCGGCAAGGGTGTAGCTCGCGACGTTAAACGGCTGATCTTTTTTGTCGCCGCTTGAGTAGTAGCTCACCGTGTTACCGATGTAACGGGTACCGGCACCAATCGTCAGGCCGCTTAAGGCCGTGTCGGTGAAGGTGTAATCTGCCCACAATGACGCCTGATTACGCGGCACTTCCGCCGGACGTTTACCTTCAAAGGTGCTGTCATGGGTGTACTCAGCATCAATAAAGCTGTACGCCGCGGTCACGTTAATATTGGCGTTAACCGCTGCCTTCGCTTCCAGTTCGAAACCACGAGAACGGATCTCACCGGTCTGGATACTGTGAGTATTCGTTGGATCGTTCGGATCCGCCGTCAGGTTCTTATCCTTCGTCAGCTGGAACAGCGACGCGGTGACCACAACCGGCAGGTCTTTCGGCGCGTATTTCACACCCGTTTCATACTGCTTACCGCGGGAAGGGTCGAACGGTGTGCCGTTACGATCGGCGCCCGATACCGGCTCAAACGACTCGCTGTAGCTGAAGTAAGGTGAAATACCGTTATCAAAGAGATAGTTAATTCCCCCGCGCCAGGTGAAAGCCTGGTCGTGGTTTTCAGCCAGCGAATCGGCCTTACCGCGCGTCAGCGTTGAGGCCATCACGTAGTCGTAGCGTCCGCCCAGCGTCAGCACCCACTTATCCCACTCCGCCTGATCCTGAGCATAGAGCCCGGTCTGTTCATTACGGTTAACGACGGAATAGTTAGACCATGGCAGGTTAGTGTTGATGTTCGCGTTGCCGTAATCCGGGTTCTGGATATCAATAGGGTCGGCGGAACCGTACAGCGCATTGATATCATTACGCATACGCGAGTAATCAACACCCGTCAGCAGCGTGTGGTCTACGGCGCCCGTCGCGAATGTCGACTGCAGCTGAGTATCCACGGTGAACATATTCAGATCTTCATCTGAACGCACGTAAGCGCGGTTAATCTTGCCAGGCTCAGCGTAGCCATTGCCGTAAACAGAGCGGTAGAGCGTATGAACTTTTGCGTAACGCAGATTCTGACGCACGGTAAACGTGTCATCAAACTGATGCGAGAAGCTGTAACCAATCAACTGCTGGCGACGAGCCATCTTATTATCCGCTTCACCTTCGTTGAAATCGGTTGGGATCTTATGCTCATTGCCGTTTGCGTCACGGTATGGCACCACGGTCCCTTCCCGTGGCAACCAGCCGTAGTAGCCCGCTTCCGGATCGTTCTGGAAATTGCTCAGGAAGGTGAAATCGGTTTTGTCATCCGGACGCCAGCTAAAGGAGGGCGCAATCGCATAGCGGGTTGATTTTGACATCTCCTGCTGTGCGTTCTGACTACTGCCAAGACCGGTCAGGCGGTACGACCACACGCCATCTTCATCGATTGCATCACTGAAATCGAAGCCCGTTTGCCACAGGTTATTGGTCCCCATTTTAAACTGGACTTCTTTCAGCGGCTCGGTCAGTGGGCGTTTGCTCACCATACTGACGATACCGCCTGGATTGCTGTTGCCGTAGAGCACAGACGTAGGTCCGCGCATCACTTCTACGCGCTCAAGGAAGTACGGATCCATGGAAGCTTCGGAGTAGTTATTCCCCATCAGCTTCATGCCATCGAGATACTGGTTGGTGTTTACCGTCGAAGGCGCGGTAAAACCACGAATTGAGACCACATCATAGGTGGTGGAGCTGCCGCGGGTCGCAAACACGCTCGGCGTATAGCCCAGCGCCTCTTTTACGGTCGCTGGCTGGCGGCGTTCCATTTCATCACGCGTCACCACGGAAATAGACTGCGGGGTCTTTTCAATCGCGGTATCGGTTTTGGTCGCCGTTGCCGTGCGTTTTGCTGCGATCGTTGGCGCAGGCCCCCACGGACTTTCCTGGGCGGCAGGCGCGGCAGTGACGGTGATGGTTTCTTCTTTTTTCTGGGTTTCAGCCGCATGTGCATACGTAGACATGCCGGCAACCGCTGTGGCTACGACGACCGCGATTTTTCGCAGCGACGTGTGAATTGGCTGAGCAGTATTGGAAAGCGCCATGTTTATCTCTGATGGAAAAGTGAATGATAACGTAAACGAGAATTATTATTATGACCGCAGAATAATATGCGAAACGCTGGTTGCATAGCAAGCAGTAAGCGGCCCTACGAGAATTAAGGGTTTAAGAAATAAACAAGAGAAAACGAAGGGTTAATCAGAATGAAAACGAGAGTTAAGGAAATGGAAAGTACAGGTAAAAAAATCCCCCCTTTCGGGGGGATGTGAAGCGTTAGTTACCGCCGAACATATCTTTAATCCAGCCCGCGACACCGTCGCTGTCTTTTTTCTCATTCTGCTGCTGCGGCTGTTGTTGCGGCTGCTGCTGAGGCTGAGAAGACTGCTCGAACGGGTTACCCGTCGGTTGCTCTGGCTGGCTTTGCTGGCACAGCGAATCCGGGTTGGTGGTCCAGACAGGCAAGGTACGCATACCACCGCCACAGACAAAGTTACCAGAACCGTCCACGCCCATATCGACAATATCTTCCGGCGCCACCAGATTCAGCGGTACCGGAGACTGATTCGCCAGATAGCGCTGGTAAATCGACATCGCCCCGCTCGCACCGTACAGTTTGGTTGGCTGGTTGTTATCGCGGCCTACCCAGGTGATCACCACTTCACGGCCATCGATACCGGCGAACCAGGTATCCACGTTATTGTTGGTGGTCCCGGTTTTACCTGCCAGATGCAGGCCCGGATACTTCGCACCCAGTTGACGTCCGGTCCCCCGCTGCACAACCTGCTGCATCGTCCACAACGTCATATAAGCCGCCTGCGCTGGCACGGCACGTTCCGCTTGCGGGAAGCTCTGATACAGCACGGAGCCATCCTCAGCAATCACTGAACGCAGAGCAGAGAGCGGTGCACGGTTACCCCCGCTGGCAATGGTCTGGAACGCCTGAGCCACTTCGATCGGCGTCAGGTTAAGCGCCCCCAGGATCATCGCCGGAACAGGATGGAGCTGATCTTTCGGCACACCCAGTTTCTGCCAGGTGTCGACAATCGCCGGCAGACCGAGCGCCATACCCAGGTTCACCGTTGGCACGTTCATCGAGCGGGTCAACGCATCCACCAGCATGACCTGGCCGCTGAACTGTTTATCGTCGTTCTGCGGAGACCATACCTGGCCGTTAGGCTGGCGCAGGGAAATCGGCGCATCGGCAATCCAGGTATTCAGGCGATACTGGTTAGGCTGACTCAGGGCGGTAAGATAGGTTGCCGGTTTTGCCAGTGAACCAATCGAACGTCGCGCCTGCATTGCACGGTTGTAGCCTGCGAACTGCGGCTCAGCACCGCCCACCATGGCGCGAACTTCGCCGGTGTTACGGTCAACCACCACCATCGCGGTTTCAAGATCGCTCAGCTTACGCTGTTTCTTCAGCGCCGGGATGCCTTCCACCGCAGCTTTTTCAGCGGCTTCCTGCGCCACGGAATCGAAGGTAGTAAAGATCTTCACGCCGGAGAGATCTTTCACCTTATCACCGAGCTTGCTTTGCAGCTCCTGACGCACCAGCTGCATAAACGCAGGCTGAGGTGAGATCACGCCACCGCGCGGCTGAACGCCGAGTGGACGTGCGCTCAGCATGTCGTACAGCTCCTGGTCAATCACCTGCTGCTGTTGCAGCAGACGCAGCACCAGGTTACGACGTTCCAGCGCCAGTTTCGGGTTACGCCACGGGTTATAAATGGACGCCCCTTTCACCATGCCCACCAGCAGCGCCTGCTGGTCAAGGCTCAGCTCTTCCACCGGACGACCAAAGTAGTACAGACTTGCCAGCGGGAAGCCGCGGATTTCGTTATCCCCGCTCTGACCGAGGTACACCTCGTTCATGTACAGCTCAAGGATACGATCCTTGCTGTAACGCGCATCCATCAGTACGGCCATGTACGCTTCGTTGGCTTTACGCCAGTAAGAGCGTTCACTGGAGAGGAACAGGTTCTTCACCAGCTGCTGGGTCAGCGTACTCGCCCCCTGCACCGTCCGTCCGGCGGTCAGGTTAGCCAGCACCGCACGGCCAATCGAGTAAAGGCTGATGCCATCATGCTCATAGAAGTGACGGTCTTCGGTTGCCAGCAGGGTATCAACCAGCAGGTCCGGGAAGCCGTTACGGGCAACGAACAGACGTTGTTCGCCGTTCGCCGACGAGAGCATGGTGATCAGACGCGGATCGAGACGGAAGAAACCGAACTGACGGTTGTTATCCATGTTCTCGATGGTGTCCAGACGATCGCCGTCAAAGGTCAGACGCGCACGCACCTGGCCCTCTTTGCTGTCCGGGAAATCAAACGGACGGCGGATCATCTCAATGCTTTTCGCCTGCACGGTAAATTCGCCAGGACGCGTCATTTTCGACACCTGACGATACTGGGTGGCTTCCAGCAGTTTCACCATCTCGTTCTTGCTGATGGACATATCTGGCTCAAGGTTCACCATGCGGCCATACACCGCCGCAGGCAGTTGCCAGACTTTTCCGTCGATACGGCTACGGATCTTCTGATCCAGATAGACGCCGTAAATCGCCATCAGCACAACAAATACAATGAACAGCTTCAGCAGCAGCCAGAACCAGCCGCGCTTGCCCCGAGGCTTACGCCCTTTGCCTTTCCCTTTACGCGGCATCGGTTCTTCATCCTCATAATCGTCTTCATAGTCATCGTCATAGTCCTCATCTCTGAGGCGACGACGGCTTACCTTTTCTTTCGCCGGACGCGTTGGTTTTCCCTTACGTCCTATTGGCTCGCGGTCATTCCCCGCCATGCTTTTTCTCCGCAACTTTCAGGCGCAAGGGCCCGATTCTCTTTTCTTCCACTGGCCTGTGAAAGAAGAAATCTCTCAAAGTAAACAGCAAGACCTTCCAGACAGGAACGTCTTTAGTATTTTCTCCCGCACCCTGCGGGTGAGGGCATCAAGCCGCACGTTCCCAGCCACACCCGTCACGAATATTTCTTCGTCCGTCGTGTCGGTGCCGTATTTGCCGGATCGTCCGGCCAGACATGTTTGGGATACCGCCCCTTCATCTCTTTTTGCACGTCACGGTAGCTCCCCGCCCAGAATGCCCCCAGGTCGCGGGTAATCTGTAACGGGCGATGGGCTGGCGACAACAGCTCCAGCACCAGAGAGACGCGCCCTTGCGCCACAGAAGGCGTGGTGGCTTCTCCAAACATTTCCTGCATACGTACCGCCAGCGCCGGAGGATTATCCTCGTGATAACGAATGGCAATCCGGCTTCCGGTCGGCACAGTGTAATGCCCTGGCAGTTCACTATCCAGACGTTGACGTAATGACCAGTCCAGTAAATTCTGTAACGCGACCTTAACATCAAGCGCTTTTAGCGCACGCAGCGAGTGTACACCGTGCATTTGCGGCAGCAGCCAGCGTTCCAGCGAGCCCAGCAATGTCTCATCATCGACCGCGGGCCAGTCATACTCCGGTAGCCAGCGCGCGGCACAGTGAAGACGAATACGGTACTGTTCCGCCTCTGGCGTCCAGTTCAGCACCCCTAACCCTTTGTCCCGGATGCCGTTCAGCATGGCCAGATGCAGCACCTCTTCCGACGGTTTTGCCAGCGGCGTGGTGCCGAGGATCAGTTTACCTGTCTGGCTGCGACGAAACGCCTTCAGCGTGCCCTGAGCCTCATCCCATTCCACGGTATCGGATTGCTGGACCAACTGCGGACAGGCACGCGTCAGGGCATCTATATCCACCGCGATAGCCTGTAAAATACGCGCGTCCGGGGAGTGGCTACCCTGTAACAGTAACGGCGCAATCAGCCATTCGTGACGCGTCATGGCGTCATCGCTGTCCAGCATCGCACCCATGCCATTGGCCAGTTGATATCGCCCGTCCAGACCGCGACGACGCGCGATTCTGTCGGGAAACGCCTGCGCTAACAGAGGCGCGATAGCCGCGCTGTCTGGCGACCCGGCTTTGCCGTTAAGTCGCCGGCAAAGCTGCTGCGCCCGCTGCTGCCAGTTCCCCTGATTGCGGGAAAAGGCCTGCGCCAGATCGCTGCTGCCACCGCGTGGTGGCTCCTCAAGAATAGCCGCCAGTTTCGCCGCCGTAGCAATTTCATCCTCCCCCTGCGCGGCCACCAGCATCGCCGCCAGGCGAGGGTCATTGCCCAACGCGGCCATTTTTTGCCCGCGGGATGACAATCGCTCACCATCAAGCGCCCCCAGGCGGTTCAGTAAGATCCGCGCAGCAGCAAGGTTCGTGGCGGGTGGAGGATTAAGCCAGGTCAGCTGTGCCGGATCCGGGCATCCCCACTGCAGAAGATCCATCACCAGCCCCGCCAGATCGCTGTGTAAAATTTCCGGCGTGCTTTGCTGTGCAGCGCGCTCAGCCTGCTCCGCGCTGGTCAAATGCAGGCAGATACCGGGCTCAAGACGTCCCGCACGGCCTGCTCGCTGGACCATTGACGCCTGGCTTATGCGCTGCGTCAGCAGTTTAGTCAGCCCGGTACGCGCGTCAAAGCTCGCCACCCTCTCCTGCGCACTGTCCACCACTAGGCGAATGCCTTCTATGGTTAAACTGGTTTCGGCAATATTGGTTGCCAGCACCACCTTACGCTGCCCCGCGGGCGCGGGCAGGATTGCTTTACGCTGATCCGCCAGTGACAGCGCGCCGTAGAGCGGGCAAAGCAGCACGTCACTTCCCACCCGGGAAGCCAGTTGGTCCTGCACGCGCTGGATCTCGCCTACGCCTGGCAAAAACAGCAGTAGCGATCCCGATTCCTGGCGGAGCAATTCGGCGGTTGCGATGGCTACCGCGTCGTCAAAACGCTGATGGGCAGGCAATGGTTGATAGCGACGCTCAACGGGAAATGCTCTGCCTTCGGAGGCGATAACCGGCGCGTCGGGCAACGTCTGCTGCAGTCGCTCGTTATCCAGCGTAGCGGACATGATAAGCAACCGGAGGTCGTCGCGTAGCCCTTGCTGAACATCAAGTAACAGCGCCAGTGCCAGATCTGCCTGCAGGCTACGCTCGTGGAATTCATCCAGAATCACCAATCCGACGCCGTTTAACTCCGGATCGTTTTGCAGCATGCGGGTCAGGATCCCTTCGGTCACCACCTCAAGGCGCGTGGACGGGCCAACGCAGGTTTCGGCGCGCATACGGTAACCCACCGTCTCGCCCGGCTTTTCACCAAGCAGTTCCGCCAGGCGCTGCGCCACGTTCCGTGCGGCCAGCCTGCGCGGCTCCAGCAGGATAATTTTCCCGCGGACAGTGCCCTCTTTGAGGATCTGCAGCGGCAGCCAGGTGGATTTACCTGCGCCCGTCGGGGCGTTAAGTAAAACCTGCGGTGCATGGTGTAAGGCAGCAAGAAGCTCAGGAAGGACGACGGCGACCGGCAATGAGGACACTAACAGCTCCAGAGGGTTAACATTAGTCGGCGTACATTGTAGCATCGGCGCATACCATTACCGAGTCCCCTGTATGTCTGAGTCGAAACGGCTGTTTTTTGCCATAGAATTGCCCTCCACGCTGCAGCGAAAAATCGTTCGCTGGCGAGCCAGCCATTTTCCCCAGGACGCAGGCCGTCCGATCGCGGCGGCAAACCTGCACCTGACGCTGGCCTTTCTGGGCGATGTCAGCGCCGAAAAACAGCGCGCGCTGGCAGCAATGGCTGGCCGCATTTCTCAGCCGGCGTTTACGCTGCACCTCGACGACGCGGGCCAGTGGCTGCGCTCACGCGTGGTCTGGCTGGGCACGCGCCAGCCGCCCCGCGGGCTTTTACAGCTTGCGAGTATGTTGCGCGCCCAGGCGGCTCGCAGTGGGTGTTACCAGAGTCCGCAGCCGTTTCATCCGCATATCACCCTGCTGCGCGATGCCGGTCAGGCCGTTGCCATTCCGCCACCCGGCTTTCACTGGGACGTTGAGGTCAATACCTTCGCGCTTTACGAATCGGTCTTTACCCAAGGACGCACCCGTTACACGCCGCTACAGCGCTGGTCGCTGGGCGATACCCTAAGGAATTCTGATGAAGTTTAGTCCTGCCCTGCAGCACGCCACGCTGGTTCAACGCTACAAACGCTTTCTCGCTGACGTGATCACCCCCGAAGGTGAACAGCTCACGCTGCACTGCCCGAACACCGGTGCCATGACCGGCTGTGCGACGCCGGGTGACACGGTCTGGTATTCCACTTCAGAAAATACTAAACGCAAATATGCCCATACCTGGGAAATGACCGAGACGCAAAACGGGGCATTTATTTGCGTGAATACCCTGCGCGCCAATCAATTAGTTAAGGAAGCATTGACCCTTGGCACCCTGCCCGAACTGGTGGGATATGGCACGCATAAAAGTGAAGTTAAATATGGCGATGAAAGCAGCAGAATTGACTTCATGTTACAGGCGGAAGACCGGCCCGAGTGCTATATTGAAGTAAAATCAGTGACGTTAGCGGAACAGGAAAACGGCTACTTCCCGGATGCGGTCACGCTACGGGGGCAGAAGCATCTGCGGGAGCTGATGAGTGTTGCGGCGGCGGGCAAACGCGCCGTATTGCTGTTTGCGGTTTTACATTCAGCCATTGAACGATTTTCTCCAGCCCGCCATATTGATCTCAAATACGCGCAATTGTTGAATGAGGCACAAAAGCAGGGGGTGGAGGTTTTGGCTTATAAAGCGGAACTTTCTGCCGATAATATGACTCTGAGATCCTCTCTTCCCATTGTCTTATAAGGGATTAGACGATTGACTATTAAGTGTTCTGGCCGCGTGCGCAAATACGCTTTTCCTCACAGGCTTGTCAAGTGTTACGTTTAGATAATTGCCATACGGAAAAGCATCTGCTATTTATAGCGACCTGATTTTTCCCCCAACACGGGGATCGATAGTGCGTGTTAAGGAGAAGCAACATGCAAGAAGGGCAAAACCGTAAAACATCGTCCCTGAGTATTCTCGCCATCGCTGGGGTGGAGCCGTATCAAGAGAAGCCGGGCGAAGAGTATATGAACGAAGCCCAGCTGTCGCACTTCAAGCGTATTCTTGAAGCATGGCGTAATCAACTCAGGGATGAAGTCGATCGCACCGTTACTCATATGCAGGATGAAGCTGCTAACTTCCCGGACCCGGTAGACCGTGCCGCTCAGGAAGAAGAGTTCAGCCTCGAACTGCGTAACCGTGACCGCGAACGCAAACTGATCAAAAAGATCGAAAAAACGCTGAAAAAAGTCGAAGACGAAGATTTTGGCTACTGCGAATCCTGCGGTGTTGAAATCGGAATTCGTCGCCTGGAAGCGCGTCCAACCGCCGATCTGTGCATCGACTGTAAAACGCTGGCAGAAATCCGCGAAAAACAGATGGCCGGTTAATACCAGCGCTGTTTACACACTCTAAAGGCGGGAGTTTCTCCCGCCTTGTTACTGTTGATATGTCTGAATCACACTATATTGGGCGCTTCGCGCCATCCCCTTCTGGTGAATTACACTTCGGCTCATTAATTGCCGCCCTCGGCAGCTACCTGCAGGCTCGCGCCCGTCACGGTAAATGGCTGGTCCGCATTGAAGATATTGATCCTCCGCGTGAAGTTCCCGGTGCAGCAGATACCATTCTGCGTCAGCTGGAACATTACGGTCTTCACTGGGACGGCGACGTCCTCTGGCAGTCAAGGCGACATGATGCCTACCGGGAACGCCTGGCGTGGCTCCACGCACAAGGGCTCTCCTACTACTGCACCTGCACCCGCGCGCGTATTCAGAGCGTGGGTGGCGTCTATGACGGCCACTGCCGCACGCGCAATAACGGCCCAGAACTGGCCGCCGTGCGCATAAAGCAGCATGCCCCGGTGACGCACTTTACTGATTTACTCTCCGGCGAGATCCATGCGGATGAACGTCTTGCACGCGAAGATTTTATTATCCACCGCCGTGACGGCCTGTTCGCCTATAACCTGGCGGTTGTGGTTGATGACCATTTCCAGGGCGTGACGGAAATTGTGCGCGGGGCTGACCTGGTGGAACCTACCGTGCGACAAATATCGCTCTATCACCAGTTTGGCTGGAACGCGCCGGATTACATTCATCTGCCGCTGGCGGTCAATGAACAGGGCTTTAAACTGTCAAAACAAAATCATGCGCCCGCCCTGCCAGACGGCGATCCGCGCCCTGTTTTGATCGACGCGCTGCGATTTCTCAACCAGAATGTAACCAACGAATGGCAGGATTTGCGAATTGACGAACTGCTGAAAATGGCGATCGCCAACTGGACGCTGACGACCGTGCCAAAAATCCAGCATTCTCAAATGCGTTGCGCTGAGCTATGATTAGCCGCTTTTTTCATAACAAAACACACTACGAGGTGTACTATTTTTACCCGAGTCGCTAATTTTTGCCGTAAAGTGCTAAGCCGCGAAGAGAGCATGGCGAACGACGCTATTGCGCAAAACCGCATGTCGGTTATTCCACGTGAGCAGCACAATATTTCCCGCAAAGATATCAGTGAAAATGCCCTCAAGGTGCTCTATCGTCTGAATAAAGCAGGCTACGAGGCCTATCTCGTTGGCGGTGGGGTGCGTGATTTACTGCTGGGCAAAAAACCAAAAGATTTCGACGTGACGACCAGCGCCACGCCAGAGCAGGTGCGCAAATTATTCCGTAACTGCCGCCTTGTTGGCCGTCGTTTTCGTCTTGCTCACGTCATGTTTGGGCCGGAAATTATTGAAGTGGCGACCTTCCGCGGTCACCACGAAGCGGGCGAATCCGATCGCACCACCTCCCAGCGCGGCCAGAACGGCATGCTGCTGCGGGACAATATCTTCGGCTCTATCGAAGAAGATGCCCAGCGTCGCGATTTCACGATCAACAGCCTTTACTACAGCGTGGCAGATTTCACCGTCCGTGATTACGTCGGTGGCATGCAGGACCTGAAAGACGGTCTGATTCGCCTGATCGGCACGCCGGAAACGCGTTATCGTGAAGACCCGGTGCGTATGCTGCGCGCCGTACGTTTCGCCGCCAAACTCTCAATGCGCATCAGCCCGGAAACCGCAGAGCCGATACCGCGTCTGGCGACGCTGATTAACGACGTGCCGCCAGCCCGTCTGTTTGAAGAGGCGCTGAAGCTGCTGCAGGCCGGTTACGGCTACGAAACCTACAAGCTGCTACGCGAATACAGCCTTTTCCAGCCCCTGTTCCCGACCATTACGCGCTGCTTTACCGAAAACGGTGACAGCCCAATGGAACGCATGATTGCGCAGGTGCTGAAGAATACCGATACCCGCATTCACAACGATATGCGTGTGAACCCGGCGTTCCTGTTTGCCGCGATGTTCTGGTATCCGCTGCTGGAAGCGGCGCAGAGAATTGCGCAGGAAAGCGGTCTGGCCTACTACGATGCGTTTGCGCTGGCCGCAAATGACGTGCTGGATGAAGCCTGCCGCACGCTCGCCATTCCAAAACGTATTACGACGCTGGTGCGTGATATCTGGCAGCTTCAGCTGCGCATGTCTCGTCGTCAGGGTAAACGCGCCTGGAAGCTGATGGAGCATCCTAAATTCCGCGCTGCGTTCGATTTACTGTCGCTGCGTGCTGAAATTGAACGGAACCAGGAACTGCAGCGTCTGGCGCAGTGGTGGGGAGAATTCCAGGTTTCAGCACCGCCAGAGCAGAAAGATATGCTCGTCGACCTCGATGACGAACCGACGCCGCGTCGTCGCCACCGTCGTCCGCGCAAACGTGCGCCGCGCCGTGAAGGTACGGCATGACCCTGGCGTATATTGCCATCGGCAGCAATCTGGCCTCTCCGCTGGAGCAGGTTAATGCTGCCGTTCAGGCGCTGGGTGAAATCCCACAAAGCCGTATTGTGGCGGTCTCTTCTTTCTACCGGACACCGCCGCTGGGGCCACAGGATCAGCCTGATTACCTGAATGCCGCCGTGGTGCTGGACACTGCGCTGGATGCCGACACGCTGCTGGATAATACTCAGCGAATCGAACTGCAGCAGGGCCGCGTACGCAAAGCCGAACGCTGGGGGCCGCGCACCCTCGATCTCGACATTATGCTGTTTGGCCACGAGGTGATTAACACCCCCCGTCTCACCGTTCCGCACTACGACATGAAAAATCGCGGCTTTATGCTCTGGCCGCTGTTCGACGTTGCCCCTGACCTCATCTTCCCTGACGGCCTCGCGCTGAAGGCAGTGCTGGATAGCCTCGACGCAGAAAAACCAGCCCGCTGGTGATCCGCGTTTTTACCGGTTAACCCTCACGGAATTGTGGTTAATCGGTTGCCTAAAATCATTGTTCCCTCAAATGTTACTGTTAGAATGCGCAAAGATTCGCTTTTGGGCTATCAGGAAACAGTATGAAACCAACCACCATCTCCTTACTGCAGAAATGCAAACAGGAAAAGAGACGCTTCGCCACCATTACTGCGTATGACTACAGCTTCGCTAAGCTTTTTGCCGAAGAGGGTATCACTGTCATGCTGGTCGGAGATTCGTTAGGGATGACGGTACAAGGCCATGATTCCACCCTGCCGGTGACGGTCGAAGATATTGCCTACCATACCCGTGCCGTGCGCCGCGGAGCACCTGCCTGTCTGCTGCTTTCCGATCTGCCTTTTATGGCCTACGCGACCCCAGAGCAAGCGTTCGAGAATGCGGCAACCGTCATGCGTGCCGGGGCCAATATGGTCAAAATCGAAGGCGGAGCCTGGCTTGCAGAGACCGTGAAAATGCTCACCGAACGTGCCGTGCCGGTCTGCGGCCACCTGGGTCTGACGCCGCAATCCGTCAATATTTTTGGCGGCTATAAGGTGCAGGGCCGCGGTGACGCGGCACAGACACTGTTTGAGGATGCCCTGGCGCTGGAAGCCGCTGGCGCACAGCTGCTGGTGCTGGAGTGTGTGCCGGTTGAACTGGCAAAACGCATCACCGAAGCGCTGTCGATTCCGGTGATTGGCATTGGCGCAGGCAACGTTACCGACGGTCAGATTTTAGTGATGCACGACGCTTTTGGTATTACCGGCGGCCATATCCCTAAATTCGCCAAAAATTTCCTGGCAGAAGCAGGCGACATGCGTGCTGCTGTGCGGCAGTATATTGCCGACGTTGAATCCGGTGTTTACCCGGGTGAAGAACACAGTTTCCATTAAGGAGTCTTGTTGTGCTAATCATTGAAACCCTGCCGCTGCTTCGCCAGCATATCCGTCGTGCACGTCAGGAAGGTAAACGTATCGCACTGGTTCCCACGATGGGTAACCTGCATGACGGCCATATGAAGCTTGTTGATGAAGCCAGAGCGCGTGCAGATATCGTGGTGGTCAGTATCTTCGTGAACCCCATGCAGTTTGACCGTGCCGACGACCTGGCGCGCTATCCGCGCACCCTGCAGGAAGATTGCGAAAAACTCAAAAAACGCCACGCCGACATTGTCTTCTCTCCGGCATCTGCAGACGTCTACCCGCAGGGGACCGAGGACGCGACCTACGTGGACGTGCCGGGCATTTCAACCATGCTGGAAGGCGCCAGCCGTCCGGGCCATTTCCGCGGCGTTTCAACCATCGTCAGCAAGCTGTTTAACCTGGTGCAGCCCGACGTTGCCTGCTTCGGTGAGAAGGACTTCCAGCAGCTGGCGTTGATCCGTAAGATGGTCGCCGACATGGGTTATGATATTGAGATCGTGGGCGTGCCGATTGTGCGTGCCAAAGACGGTCTGGCGCTCAGTTCCCGTAACGGGTACCTTACCGCGGATGAGCGTAAAATCGCGCCGGGATTGAGCAAGGTCATGAATACCATGGCGGAACAGCTTGTAGCTAAAGAGCTGAGCGCAGAAGAGATCGTTGCCCTCGCCGAACAGGCGCTGAACGACAAAGGCTTCCGCGCTGACGATATCCAAATCCGTGATGCCGATACGCTGCTTGAGCTGACCGATACCAGCAAGCGCGCGGTGCTTCTGATGGCTGCATGGCTCGGTCAGGCACGCCTTATCGACAATAAAGTGGTTGAGCTGGCATAACTCTCTACCTCCCCTCGTTCGCGGGGGGTTAACGCATGATGATTAAAGGTAAACGTAATGATTCGCAAAATGCTGCAAGGTAAGCTTCACCGTGTGAAAGTCACTCAGGCCGACCTGCACTATGAAGGCTCCTGCGCCATTGATCAGGATTTTCTTGATGCAGCGGGCATCCTTGAAAACGAAGCCATTGATATCTGGAACGTGAATAACGGTAAGCGCTTCTCTACCTATGCGATCGCGGCGGAACGCGGCTCCAGAATTATCTCCGTGAATGGTGCTGCCGCTCACTGTGCTGACGTCGGTGATATCGTTATCATCGCCAGCTTCGTGATGATGTCTGACGAAGAAGCCCGTCGCTGGCAGCCAAAAGTGGCGTACTTCGAAGGCGACAACGAAATGAAACGCACTGCGAAAGCCATTCCGGTCCAGGTTGCCTGATATCCTGAAGGCTGTGAACCGCTCACAGCCTTCTCTCATCTCATCCCTGCGGCTGATTACTGATAAGCCGCGACATCGTCTCCAGCGAATCCGTCCTTAAAATATACAGTCGCTTAAGCAGGAACGGATTGTCCCCGGGCTTCACTTTGCCTTTTACCGTTGTCACCGCCAGGTGGAACCCTGCGTCATTCGCTGCTTTTACCGCTTTGTCGTCATAGGCGCCAAACGGATAAGAGAGATAGAGCACGTGCGGGTTAAATTGGGCCAGCGCCCGGCGTGAACGCGCGAAATCGAACAAAATCACGTGATGGCTACGGCTCAGTAAGATCGGGTGTTTATTGCCGTCCACCCGATGCAAGAAGTGGGTATGGGACTGGATATCAAACACATCCTGGATCTGCTCAAGCTCAGAGACACTCATAAACTGCAGGTATTTCGGCGCCCACTTCTGCGGATGACGTTTTATACGCGACGAGATGATAAACGCCGTCGCCTTGAATCCATACGCTTTGAGGACGGGATACGCATAGCGGCTCACCGACTTCAGCCCGTCATCAAAGGTGATCACCACAGACTTCGCCGGCAGGTTCATTTTGTTACGCACATACCCTTCAAGCTGAGCCATCGTCAGCGTGGTATAGCCCTGATCGCGAAGCCAGGTCATCTGGTTGCTGAACGCACGCACGCTGGTGGTCGTGGAGGTATGTCGGAAACGGGTGTTCTCTTCATCACGCAGGATATGGTGATAGGTCAGGACCGGGATGCCGTTATCTTCCTGCGCATCCAGGCTGCTGATCCACGCCAGACGATTGCCGATGCGGATCTGATACCAGGTCTGGTTCAGACGGTCTTTAAGTTTATTCAGAATCGGGTAGCGAAGGTTAGCACTCATCGTGCCGAAAGGGGCGCTTCCGCTGCTGGGGGCGTTAAAGACAGGCGTGTCTTTCCAGGTTATCAGGTTCTGGTTACTCAGCGGTTTATTTAAATCGCCAAGGCTGTCTTCCACGCGCTGTTTGCCCTGCACGTCTTCCAGGTGCTCTTTATCAATAAAGCCCGTGCCGAAGCCAAAACGAAACTCGTAGTAATCAGCGGATGTGGGGACGACGGCCAGGATTTGCCCGGCACGAATATTGCCGACATTGACCACATTGTTACCTACTTGCGCCCAGATAGCCGCATCTTCGGTGGTTTGCATATATCGGGCGGGAAGCCCTTGCTGAGCGATCAGGCTGGCAGATGCGCCGCCGGAAACCAGCAGCAACAGAAGGAACACAACGCGCATGAACATGGAATATTAATCGACACGAAAAATCAGCCACCATTGTAACAAAAGCAGCATCAATACCAATGTTTAATTCTTATACAAATCATGGAGCAAGACAAAGGGAGGATTTTTTTGCTGCTGATGCCACAGGCTGCTGACGCCGGCCACTTTTTTGTCGACGATCGCATGACGGAATTCAGCGCTGCTTAAGGTTTCCCGGAAGGGATACATGGATTCCAGCAGCAAAAAGTTAATGCCTGATATCACTTCACAGTTGTCGTGCTTGTGGCTCAACAATGCCGCAGAGCGATAAGGTGCCGCGCCGGATTTATCGGTCAGGAAGATGACGCCGTCACCGGTGTCGGTTTCATGCAGGGCATCGCACATCATGCGGCTGAGCATGTTGGTGCTCAATCCACGCCAGTAGTTAACCGCACGGCATTGCGCCAGCGGACCAAATCTGGCCTCCAGTTTATCCAGCATATCCTGCGCCTGTTCATCATGGCAGGCGATCACCCATCCCAGCATCACTCTCTCCTTAGCAGGCAAGTAGTTTAGCGGAGTGAAGGTTAGCGTACGGTGATAACAATCAAAGAAAAGCGCCCGGCAAACAGAATGTCGCCGGGCGGAAGATTAGCTGCGCAGACCGCGTCCACGCTGAATCAGAGACCAGCACAGCAGGTAGAAGGCGATAATAAACACCACCAGCACCGCAACCGTGGTAATCAGTGGCACATCCGTAATGCCGAGGAAACCAAAGCGGAAGCCGCTGATCATATAAACAATCGGGTTCAGGTGTGACAGCGCCTGCCAGAACGGCGGCAACAGCGTCAGGGAGTAGAACACCCCGCCAAGATAGGTCAGTGGCGTCAGCACAAAGGTCGGGATCAGGCTGATATCATCGAACGTTTTAGCAAACACCGCGTTCAGCAGACCGGCCAGCGAGAACAAGATGGCCGTCAACAGTAACGTGAGCGCCACGAACAGCCATGAATGCACCTGGAACGGCACAAAGAACAGGGAGATTGCAGTCACCAGAATCCCCACGCAGAGACCGCGCGCCACGCCGCCGCCCACATAACCCGCAATGATCACATGCGTTGGTACCGGCGCGACCAGCAGCTCTTCAATGTTACGCTGGAACTTGGCGCTAAAGAATGATGATGCCACGTTAGCATAGGCGTTGGTGATCACCGCCATCATGATCAGGCCCGGCACAATAAACTGCATATAGGTAAAGCCGTGCATTTCACCAATGCGGGAACCGATGAGGTTACCGAAGATGATGAAGTAGAGCGTCATGGTGATCACCGGCGGTACCAGGGTTTGCACCCAGATACGCATAAAGCGGTTAATCTCTTTCGCCCAGATGCTTTTCAGCGCGACCCAGTAAAGATGCGTCATGCCTTGTCTCCTTGTTTATCCTGCACCAGAGAGACAAACAGCTCTTCCAGTCGGTTCGCTTTGTTACGCATACTTAATACCTGAACACCCTGCGCGCTCAGCTGTGAGAACACGCTGTTAATGCCCTGCTCGCGCAGCACTTCCACTTCCAGCGTTGAGGTATCCACCAGACGATAGTTATAGCCTTCCAGCGTCGGCAACGGGCTTTTCGCCGCCAGGTCGAGAATGAAGGTTTCGGATTTTAGCTTGGCGAGCAGGCTCTTCATCGAGGTGTTTTCCACCAGCTCACCGTTCTGAATGATGCCGATATTGCGACACAGCATCTCCGCCTCTTCGAGGTAGTGCGTGGTCAAAATAATGGTCGTGCCTTTGTCGTTGAGGTCCTTCAGGAAGCCCCACATTGAACGACGCAGTTCGATATCCACGCCCGCGGTGGGCTCATCAAGGATCAGCAGCTTTGGCTCATGCATCAGCGCACGGGCAATCATCAGACGGCGCTTCATCCCGCCAGACAACATGCGCGCACGTTCATTGCGTTTTTCCCACAGATCGAGCTGTTTGAGGTACTTTTCGCTGCGCTCCACCGCTTCTTTGCGCTCAACACCGTAGTAACCCGCCTGATTAACCACGATTTGCTGCACTGTCTCGAACGGGTTGAAGTTGAACTCCTGCGGTACCAGTCCGAGCTGGCGCTTGGCATTCACCACATCTTTTTGTAGGTCGTAACCAAACACGCTCACCCGGCCGGACGTTTTGTTGACCAGCGAACTGATAATGCCAATGGTGGTGGATTTCCCCGCCCCATTCGGCCCCAGAAGCGCGTAGAAATCCCCCGCTTCCACTTTGAGATCTATCCCACGCAGCGCCTGAACGCCGCCTGGATAGGTTTTTTTGAGCTGCTCAAGCTCCAGTGCAATCGCCATGAATTAAACTTACCTTAGGTTCTGACACACGTTGTGTGGTTTCATTAAAAGTCGAGTTACCCTATATTAGCGCAACGCAATCACTCGGTTACAGGTCGCTAACCTCCATGAACGACATAGATACACTCATCAGCAACAATGCACTATGGTCAAAAATGCTGGTGGAGGAAGACCCCGGATTTTTTGGAAAGCTCGCGCAGGCGCAAAACCCACGCTTTCTCTGGATTGGATGTTCCGACAGCCGCGTTCCGGCAGAGCGCCTGACAGGTCTCGAGCCTGGCGAACTGTTTGTGCACCGTAATGTTGCCAACCTGGTGATCCATACCGACCTCAACTGCCTTTCGGTTGTTCAGTACGCCGTTGACGTTCTGGAGGTCGAGCACATCATTATTTGTGGCCACTATGGCTGCGGCGGTGTGCAGGCCGCGATTGAAAATACCGAACTCGGGTTAATCGATAACTGGCTGCTGCATATCCGCGATATCTGGTTCAAACATAGCTCACTGTTGGGTGAAATGCCGCAGGAGCGTCGTCTCGATACCCTTTGCGAGCTGAACGTGATGGAGCAGGTTTATAACCTTGGCCATTCCACTATCATGCAATCGGCGTGGAAACGCGGGCAAAAAGTCTCGATCCACGGCTGGGCGTACGGTATTCACGATGGTCTGCTTCGTAACCTGGAAGTGACCGCCACCAACCGTGAAACGCTGGAGCAGCGCTATCGTTCCGGGATCGCCAACCTGAAGCTCAAGCACGTCAACCATAAATAGCTGCCTGTAAGCGGTTCAGATAAAAACAAAACGGCAACCCGGGTTGCCGTTTTTACTGTGTGTCCCCTCGTCAGAGGGCAACAGGCCGCACGTCACAAACCTTACTCGTCGAGCAGGATCACTTTACCCACATACGGCAGATGACGGTAACGCTGCGCGTAGTCAATGCCATAGCCCACGACGAACTCGTCAGGGATAGAGAAGCCGACAAACTCTACCGGCACCTGCACTTCACGGCGGCTGGGTTTATCCAGCAGGGTGCAGATCGCCAGGGATTTTGGCTCACGCAGGCTCAGGATCTCGCGCACTTTAGAGAGCGTGTTGCCGGAGTCGATGATGTCCTCAACGATCAACACATCTTTGCCACGAATATCTTCATCCAGATCTTTCAGGATTTTCACATCACGGGTTGTGGACATGCCGCTGCCGTAGCTGGAGGCGGTCATAAAATCGACCTCATGGGACACCTGCACTTCACGGCACAGGTCTGCCATGAACATGAAAGAGCCACGTAAAAGACCGACCAGCACCATTTCGCTGCCGCTGTCCTTGTAATGTTCGGTGATTTGACGACCCAGTTCGGCGATACGCGCTTTGATCTCGGCTTCCGGGATCATCACTTCAACAGTATGTTTCATATTACTAACCATATGATTTTAATGAAAATCTCTCAATGCGGATGAATGTTACTCCGGCATCGATACGCAAGCCAGCCATTATATCAGTAAATGGATACACCTGGCGCATGAGTTATAAAAAGCAAATATTGTGATTCCGATCACACTTGTTAATACCTATAATTAGTTGCTAGCAAATAATTAACAAAACTGACGAGTACACTTTCTATGGCTGAAATAAAAACTCAACAGCCACGTCTACTGGTGACATTAACAGCGCTATTCGCCGCCTTCTGCGGCCTGTATCTGTTAATCGGTGGCGTCTGGCTGGCCGCAATTGGCGGCTCCTGGTACTACCCTATTGCGGGTCTGGTTATGCTTGGCGTAACCGTCCTGTTGTGGCGTAGAAAACAATCCGCGCTATGGCTTTATGCTGCTTTACTCCTCGCAACCATGATCTGGGGCGTCTGGGAAGTCGGTTTCGACTTCTGGGCACTGACGCCGCGCAGTGACATCCTGGTCTTCTTTGGTATCTGGCTGATCCTGCCGTTCGTGTGGCGTCGCCTGATTGTTCCTTCAAGCGGTGCCGTTGCGGCGCTGGTGGTTGCCCTGCTGATCAGCGGCGGCATTCTCACCTGGGCCGGTTTTAACGATCCGCAGGAGATTAACGGTACGCTGAATGCCGAATCCACCCCAGCTGCGGCTATCTCGCAGGTCGCGGATGGCGACTGGCCAGCTTATGGCCGTAATCAGGAAGGTCAGCGCTACTCCCCGCTCAAGCAGATCAACGCGGACAACGTTAAGAACCTGAAGGAAGCCTGGGTATTCCGTACCGGCGACCTGAAGATGCCAAACGATCCGGGTGAACTGACCAACGAAGTGACGCCGATTAAAGTCGGTAACATGCTTTATCTGTGCACCGCGCACCAGCGTCTGTTCGCGCTTGATGCGGCCACCGGTAAAGAGAAATGGCACTTCGATCCACAGCTGAACTCCAACCCGTCGTTCCAGCACATCACCTGCCGCGGCGTCTCTTACCACGAAGCGCGTGCTGATAATGCGAGCCCTGAAGTCATTGCCGACTGTCCTCGCCGCATCATGCTGCCGGTAAACGATGGCCGCCTGTTCGCGATCAATGCCGAAACCGGTAAGCTGTGTGAGACCTTTGCCAACAAAGGTATCCTGAATCTGCAGACCAACATGCCGGACACCACGCCGGGTCTGTATGAGCCAACCTCACCGCCGATCATCACCGATAAAACTATCGTGATTGCCGGCTCGGTAACCGATAACTTCTCCACCCGCGAAACCTCTGGCGTTATCCGTGGTTTTGACGTGAACACCGGTAAACTGCTGTGGGCCTTCGACCCGGGCGCGAAAGATCCAAACGCGATCCCATCGGACGAACACACCTTTACCTTTAACTCACCTAACTCCTGGGCACCGGCGGCGTATGACGCGAAGCTGGACTTGGTCTACCTGCCGATGGGCGTCACCACGCCAGATATCTGGGGGGGTAACCGTACACCTGAGCAAGAGCGTTATGCCAGCTCTATCGTGGCGCTGAACGCGACCACCGGTAAACTGGCCTGGAGCTACCAGACTGTTCACCACGACCTGTGGGATATGGACATGCCGTCCCAGCCGACGCTGGCTGACATTACCGTTAACGGCAAAACCGTTCCGGTGATTTATGCACCCGCGAAAACGGGCAACATCTTTGTGCTGGATCGCAGCAACGGTAAGCTGGTTGTCCCGGCACCCGAAAAACCCGTTCCGCAGGGCGCTGCCAAAGGCGACTATGTCACCAAAACACAGCCGTTCTCTGACCTGAGCTTCCGTCCGAAGAAAGATCTCAGCGGTGCAGACATGTGGGGTGCCACAATGTTTGACCAGCTGGTGTGCCGCGTGATGTTCCATCAGCTGCGCTATGAAGGTATCTTCACGCCACCTTCTGAGCAGGGCACGCTGGTCTTCCCGGGTAACCTGGGCATGTTCGAATGGGGTGGGATCTCCGTTGACCCTAACCGTCAGGTGGCGATTGCCAACCCGATGGCTCTGCCGTTTGTCTCTAAGCTTATTCCACGCGGTCCAGGCAACCCAATGGAGCAGCCTAAAGATGCTAAAGGCAGCGGTACTGAAGCGGGTATTCAGCCACAGTATGGCGTGCCATACGGTGTCACGCTGAACCCGTTCCTGTCGCCGTTTGGTCTGCCGTGTAAACAGCCTGCCTGGGGTTATATCTCCGGCCTGGATCTGAAAACTAACCAGATCGTCTGGAAAAAACGTATTGGTACGCCTCAGGACAGCATGCCGTTCCCGATGCCGGTTCCTGTCCCGTTCAATATGGGTATGCCAATGCTGGGTGGTCCAATTTCTACCGCCGGTAACGTGCTGTTCATCGCGGCAACCGCCGATAACTACCTGCGCGCGTACAACATGACCAACGGTGAAAAACTGTGGCAAGGCCGTCTGCCAGCAGGTGGACAGGCAACGCCGATGACCTATGAAGTGAATGGCAAGCAGTACGTTGTCATCTCTGCGGGTGGTCATGGTTCGTTTGGTACGAAGATGGGCGACTACATTGTGGCTTATGCTTTACCCGACGACGCTAAATAATTAACACCGCCAACGGTAAAAAAAACGGCAACTTCGGTTGCCGTTTTTATTGCTTATCCCCTCTGGACCGGGGTCTGGGCATCAGGCCACACGATATTAAACCGTGAACCCCAGCATCATGCCCGTATCTTCATGCTCCAGCAGATGGCAGTGCGCCATATAGGCAAACGCCTTCGGTGCCTCGTGGTCAAATTTCACCAGCACCTCACTGACGCCACCTTCAACCCTGACGGTGTCTTTCCATCCCGCGCGATGCGCCTGTGGCGCGTTACCGTTTTCAGAAAGGATGCGGAACTGGGTGCCGTGAATATGGAACGGATGCAGCATCATGTCGCCTTCGCCTGAAATCACCCAGCGTTCAAACTGCCCTTTTGTGGCAGCAAACATTGGCGTGTTCATGTCGAACGCTTTGCCATTGATCATGTTGGCATTGTGGAAATCGAAATCATGGCCACCGTGCCCCATGCCGCCCATTTTACCGTGGTCCATATTCATATGGCCCATCATCTCTCCGTGGTGCATACCCGCCATCGCCTGATTGCCATATTTCGCCATCAGTGCCTGCATGCCCATCATATCGAGCATCGGGTTCATGGACAGTTGCAGCTTGCGTTGGGTCAGGCCCTCGAGAGAAGGTAGCGCCGGGAGCGTGGTCAGGGTATCCGGCAGCATGCCCGAGGCCGTGACCTGCAGCGGCTGGATCTGCAGCACCGGGTGCGGCTTATCAAAGGGTGCAACCGCCATTCCCATCTGACTGACCGGTAGCGTGACCAGGTCAAACGGTTTGCCGTCGCTGATATCCACCAGCACCTCAAAACGCTCCCCCATCAGCATCGGTAGCGCATCCACCTTCACCGGTTCAGGCAGTAGCCCCCCGTCGCTTGCGACCACGTACAGAGGGCGTTTATCGCTGGTGGCGAAATTCAGTGAGCGGGCGTTACAGCCGTTGAGCAGGCGTAAGCGCAGCCAGCCTTTCGGTGCCGCATGCTGCGGGTAAATGGCACCGTTGGTCAGCAGGGTGTCGCCAAACCAGCCTACCGCCGCGCTCATGACGTCCAGTTGGTAATCAATTTGCCCGTCAGCGGTGAATTTTTTGTCCTGCACAATGACCGGCACATCGTCGATGCCCCACTGTTTGGGCAGGCGCAGCAAACGGCTTTCGTCATCTTCGATCAGCACCAGCCCCGCCAGCCCCATCGCCACCTGATGGCCCGTTTTGCCATGCTGATGGGGGTGGAACCAGCAGGTCGCGGCGCGCTGGTCCGGGGTAAAGGTCACGCTTCGCTTACCGCCCGGTTTTATGATGCCCTGCGGCCCCCCATCCACCTCGCCCGGCACTTCCAGTCCGTGCCAGTGCAACGTGGTCTCCTCTGCCAGCGTGTTATGGATATCCACCGTCACCGCTTTCCCTTTACGTAACTGAAGTGCCGGGCCGAGAAGATTGCCGTTATAACCCCACGTTGTCGCACTGTGTGCGCCAAAGGTCGTTTTACCGGACTGGACAACAAGCTGGATGCGGCTTCGGGCATCCGCGGTGAGTAAATCAGGGATCGGTAAGGCAGGTCTGTCGGCCGCAAAAGCCGCGCGGCTCCACAGCGGTAAAGCGCTGGCTACGCCAAGCGCAACGGAATATTTTAAAAAATCACGGCGTTGCATGTTCATTTCCTTATTTCCAGCAGGCGATCTTTTGAGCATAAACCCTCCCCTTACCGGAAGGTCAAGTAAAGCGGCAATAATAAAGATCGTCGGCCTGGCATCAAGTATGCTAACGTTAATTTTCCGTGATGCAGTGGTAGAAGCAATGAAGACGTTTTTCAGAACAATTTTGTTCGGTAGCCTGATGGCGATGTGTGCGAACAGTTACGCGCTGAGTGAAAATGAAGCGGAAGATATGGCCGATCTGACGGCAGTTTTTGTCTTTCTGAAAAACGATTGTGGTTACCAGAATTTGCCCAACGGGCAGATTCGTCGCGCACTGGTCTTTTTTGCCCAGCAAAACCAATGGGATCTCAGCAACTACGATAGCTTCGACATGAAGGCGCTCGGCGAAGACAGCTACCGCGATTTAAGCGGTATTGGTATCCCTACCGCCAAAAAATGCAAAGCGCTGGCTCGCGATTCACTCAGCCTGCTCGCCTACGTGAAATAACCTTCCCGACGCCCCCTTGTTGAGCCTATAGCCGTGCAACCACGGTTATAGTTAGCTATCATGTTTCGCTCATTTTTTGTGAGCGTAACGGATGTTAACAAAGGAGGAGTCCGCGTATGGCCGACCACACGTTGTGGCATGAAACACTGCATGACCAGTTTGGTCAGTACTTTGCCGTTGATAACGTGCTCTATCATGAGAAAACCGATCACCAGGATCTGATCATCTTCGAGAATGCCGCCTTTGGCCGCGTGATGGCGCTGGATGGTGTCGTGCAAACGACCGAGCGCGACGAGTTTATCTATCATGAGATGATGACCCACGTTCCGCTGCTGGCACACGGGCATGCGAAGCATGTTCTGATTATCGGTGGTGGTGATGGCGCAATGCTGCGTGAAGTCTCCCGCCATCAATCCATCGAAACCATTACGATGGTGGAAATTGATGCCGGCGTGGTCTCTTTCTGTCGTCAGTACCTGCCGAACCATAACGCCGGTAGCTATGACGATCCGCGCTTCAGTCTGGTCATTGATGATGGGGTTAACTTCGTTAATCAGACGACCCAGACCTTCGACGTTATTATCTCCGACTGTACCGACCCGATCGGTCCCGGCGCGTCGCTGTTTACCTCCGATTTCTACGAAGGCTGCAAGCGCTGCCTGAAGCCGGGCGGGATTTTCGTGGCACAAAACGGCGTCTGCTTCCTGCAGCAGGATGAAGCCCTCGACAGCCATCGCAAGCTGAGCACCTATTTTGGCGATGTCAGCTTCTATCAGGCCGCTATTCCGACGTACTACGGCGGGATCATGACCTTTGCCTGGGCGACAGATAACGACGTACTGCGCCATCTCTCCACCGAAATTATTCAGGCCCGCTTCCACCAGGCCGGTCTTACGTGCCGTTACTACAATCCGGCAGTTCATACCGCAGCGTTTGCCTTACCGCAGTACCTGCAAGACGCATTATCCACTAAGGGGGTGAGCTAATTGAAAAAGCTTAAACTGCATGGCTTTAACAACCTGACCAAAAGCCTGAGTTTTTGTATTTACGATATCTGCTATGCCAAAACAGCGGAAGAACGCGATGGTTACATCGCCTATATCGATGAACTCTACAATGCCAACCGTCTGACCGAGATCCTGTCAGAAACCTGTTCGATTATCGGCGCGAATATCCTGAATATCGCCCGTCAGGATTATGAACCTCAGGGTGCCAGCGTCACGATTCTGGTCAGCGAAGAGCCGGTCGACCCTCAACTTATCGATAAAACAGAACATCCGGGCCCGCTGCCGGAAGTGGTCGTCGCCCATCTCGATAAAAGCCACATCTGCGTGCACACCTACCCGGAAAGCCATCCTGAAGGCGGTCTGTGTACCTTCCGTGCCGATATCGAAGTGTCGACCTGCGGCGTGATCTCCCCGCTGAACGCGCTGAACTATTTAATCCACCAGCTGGAATCCGATATCGTGACGATTGATTATCGCGTGCGAGGCTTTACCCGTGACATTAACGGCATGAAGCACTTTATCGATCACGAGATCAATTCCATTCAGAACTTTATGTCCGACGACATGAAGTCGCTGTATGACATGATGGATGTGAACGTGTATCAGGAAAATATCTTCCATACCAAGATGTTACTTAAGGAGTTCGACCTTAAGCACTACATGTTCCATACCCGACCAGAAGATTTAAGCGAAGAAGAGCGCAAGGCCATTACTGACCTGCTCTGGAAAGAGATGCGCGAAATCTACTACGGCCGCAATATTCCGACCGTGTAAGCCGCGCAGGGAGCAAGGACGCTCCGGTGTGCTATTTCTGTTTCATGAACGCCCGGTACGCCGTCACGACTTGCAAAAAGTCTTCTACGCCGCACAGCGACAGACTCTCTTCATCGTAGTAGCTCATCCCCTCTTCCATCTCATCACCGGAGAATTCAAGCTGGTTGGCACGCACCATCACCTCTTCGCCATCCATCCACAGCGTGTATTCGTGCCCGGCACGTTGCCAGGAGCGTTCACTGCCTTTCACCGTATTTGCCGCCTGTTCAACTTCGTCCAGAAGGGCGAGATTCTCTTTCACCTCTTCGTTGAACCAGTGTCCAACAGCTTCGTGGCCCATCGACATACGCACTTTCACCACTCCGGTGATGTCGCGCAGAAATTCGTAATCCATAGTATTTTCCTCTGCAAAGCCATTACGCTAATTATCGCAGCAGAGAGGAAGAAAAAAAGCGTGGGAGGCAGGAGGAATGAAAATAAAAAGGTGAGAGCAAGACCTTGCGGTCTGATGCCCTCACCCTGTCCCTCTCCACAGGAGAGGGTGCAAACACAAAACCGCCTCCGTGGAGACGGTTTAGCTGTTTATACCGCCGTCTGGAAGATAACCCCGTCAGCCTTCTCGGTGTACTGAGAGAGCTGGTCGAAGTTCAGATAGCGATAGGTATCTACCGCCGTCTTATCCACCTGAGCCACAAAGGTCTGGTACTCTTCCGGCGTTGGCAGTTTACCAATCAGTGCCGCAACCGCCGCCAGCTCCGCAGAGGCCAGGTAGACATTAGCACCGGTACCTAAACGGTTCGGGAAGTTACGGGTAGAGGTGGAAACCACCGTCGCACCGTCAGCCACACGCGCCTGGTTACCCATACACAGGGAACAGCCAGGAATTTCGATACGCGCACCGCTCTTACCGAACACGCTGTAGTAGCCCTCTTCGGTCAGCTGAGCCGCATCCATACGGGTTGGCGGAGCCACCCACAGACGCGTTGGCAGCTGGCCTTTGTGGGTATCCAGCAGCTTACCGGCAGCACGGAAGTGGCCGATGTTGGTCATACAGGATCCAATGAACACTTCGTCGATCTTGTCGCCCTGAACGTCTGAAAGCAGACGCGCATCGTCCGGATCGTTTGGTGCACACAGGATCGGCTCTTTGATATCCGCCAGATCGATGTCGATCACTGCCGCGTATTCTGCGTCAGCATCGGCTTCCAGCAGCTGTGGATCCGCCAGCCATTTTTCCATGCCCTGGATACGGCGCTCCAGCGTACGACGGTCGCCGTAGCCTTCTGCAATCATCCACTTCAGCAGCACGATGTTAGAGGTCAGATACTCAATAATCGGTTCTTTGTTCAGCTTGATGGTACAGCCAGCAGCAGAACGCTCCGCGGACGCATCGGTCAGTTCGAATGCCTGCTCGACTTTCAGATCCGGCAGACCTTCAATTTCCAGAATACGGCCAGAGAAGATGTTTTTCTTCCCTTTCTTCTCAACGGTCAGCAGACCCTGTTTGATGGCATACAGAGGGATAGCATGCACGAGGTCACGCAGGGTGATACCCGGCTGCATTTTGCCCTTGAAGCGCACCAGAACCGATTCTGGCATATCCAGCGGCATCACGCCGGTCGCAGCAGCAAACGCCACCAGCCCCGAGCCCGCCGGGAAGGAGATACCGATTGGGAAACGGGTATGGGAATCACCACCGGTACCGACGGTATCAGGCAGCAGCATACGGTTCAGCCAGGAGTGAATAACACCGTCACCCGGACGCAGCGACACACCGCCACGGTTCATGATGAAGTCAGGCAGCGTGTGGTGCGTGGTCACGTCAACCGGCTTCGGATACGCGGCAGTGTGACAGAAGCTCTGCATCACCAGGTCAGAAGAGAAGCCCAGGCACGCCAGGTCTTTCAGTTCATCACGGGTCATTGGGCCAGTGGTGTCCTGAGACCCCACGGAGGTCATCTTCGGTTCGCAGTACGCGCCAGGACGGACACCGGCGACGCCGCAGGCGCGACCCACCATTTTCTGCGCCAGGGAGTAACCACGATTGCTTTCCGCCACATCCTTCGCATGACGGAACACGTCGCTGTGCGGCAGACCCAGCGCTTCACGCGCTTTGGTCGTCAGGCCACGACCGATAATCAGCGGAATACGGCCACCGGCACGCACTTCGTCAATCAGCACGTCGGTTTTCAGCTCAAAACTCGCCAGCAGTTCGTTGGTTTCGTGGTTGCGCACTTCACCTTTGAACGGGTAAACGTCAATCACGTCGCCCATATTCAGGTTAGAGACATCCACTTCGATCGGCAGTGCGCCCGCATCTTCCATGGTGTTGAAGAAGATTGGCGCAATTTTGCCGCCCAGCACCAGGCCGCCGCCACGTTTGTTAGGCACATGAGGGATGTCATCGCCCATGAACCACAGTACGGAGTTGGTCGCGGACTTACGGGACGAACCGGTACCCACTACGTCACCGACGTATGCCAGCGGGAAACCTTTTTCCTGCAGAGCTTCGATCTGTTTGATCGGGCCAACGCTGCCCGGCTGATCCGGCTCAATACCTTCACGGGCATTTTTCAGCATCGCCAGCGCGTGCAGAGGAATATCAGGACGAGACCACGCATCCGGTGCCGGAGAGAGGTCATCGGTGTTAGTTTCACCGGTCACTTTGAAGACGGTAACGGTGATTTTTTCAGCCAGTGCAGGACGGTTCAGGAACCATTCGGCATCGGCCCAGGATTGCATAACCTGTTTCGCGTAGGCGTTGCCGGCTTTGGCTTTTTCTTCCACATCGTAGAAGTTATCGAACATCAGCAGCGTTGAGGAGAGCGCTTTGGCGGCAATCGGTGCCAGCGTGTCGTTATCCAGTGCGTCAATCAGCGGATGAATGTTGTAGCCACCCTGCATGGTACCGAGCAGTTCAATAGCTTTTTCAGGAGTAACCAGTGGGGAGGTTGCTTCGCCTTTGGCGACGGCGGCAAGGAATCCGGCTTTTACGTAGGCAGCTTCATCTACGCCAGGCGGTACACGGTTGATCAACAGATCTAACAGGAATTCTTCTTCGCCCTTAGGCGGGTTCTTCAGCAGCTCGACGAGCGCGGCCATTTGGGTTGCATCTAAAGGTTTGGGTACAATTCCCTCGGCGGCACGTTCTGCTACGTGCTTACGGTATTCTTCTAGCACGACGGTTCTCCTCGCTCTCATTGTCATATGCGGCGGGCGTTCTCTTCACGCTCCTGTGAGACAGCAGTTTGTAGGGTAAATGCCCGATACCGCGTCGGGCAGCATAGCAGGATTTCTGCACAGTGTTAATCCGTTTACAAAAAAGCAACATTAAAAAATTTGCTGAATCGTTAAGCATGGTGTAGCGGGCAGGTGCAACGAATTCTGACTGCAAAAACCGTGAGTGCGACCTTCTGAATATTCCGGCGGCATTTCAGCCATCCGATATAATCGTGTAATAAATACCCACACTCTTTATCCGGACGTACCGGATGATTCCCCACAAAAGTCAAAACAGTAAAAGACGGGTGATTGATACTCACGCCAACCGTAACGCCTCACGGCACAGCGCTTGTCTCGTTGGAGTCATTTTATGAAGTTGCCCTTTAAGCCACAACTGCTTGTCCTTCTGTGCAGTGTCGGGCTGTTTGCCGCCTCAGGCGTCATGTTCGTTAAAAGCCGCGCAACGGAGCCTGTGGCTCCTGCCCCCGTCGCACAACAACCGGCTGCGCCGCCTGCCGCCCCTGCCGTTCAGCCAGCACCGGTCGCCGCGCCAGCCTACACGGCCGCGCAAATTGATCAGTGGGTCGCCCCCATCGCGCTCTACCCGGATGCCCTGCTATCGCAAATTTTGATGGCTTCGACTTACCCGGCCAACGTCATCCAGGCGGCACAGTGGTCAAAAGACAACCCTAAACTGCAGGGCGATGCCGCCATTCAGGCCGTGGCGAATCAACCCTGGGATCCGAGCGTAAAATCACTGGTGGCGTTTCCTCAGCTGATGTCCCTGATGGGCGAAAATCCACCCTGGGTGCAGAGCCTGGGCGACGCGTTTCTCGCGCAGCCGAAAGATGTGATGGATTCCGTGCAACGTCTGCGTTTGCTGGCGCAGCAAACCGGTGCATTGCAATCAACACCGCAGCAAACGGTCACCACCGAGACAAAACCAGCCCCGGCGAAAACGGCCACCGGCCAGACAACAAGCACCGCCACGACGTCAGCCCCGACGGTCATTAAAATTGAGTCCGCCGACCCGCAGGTGGTTTACGTGCCCACCTACAACCCGAATACCGTGTATGGCACCTGGCCGAACACCGCTTATCCGCCCGTCTATTTACCGCCCTCTCCGGGAGAGCAGTTTACGGACAGCCTGGTCAAAGGCTTAGGGTTCAGCCTGGGTGTGGCGACAACCTACGCTATTTTCAGCAACATCGACTGGGATGATGACGATGACTGGGATCACCACCATGATGACGACTGGGATCACCACGGCGGCTATAACCGCAACGGTGATAACAACATCAATATCAACGTTGAGAACTTTAATAAAATCAGCGGCCAGCGCCTGACGGACGCCAACCGCACCTGGCAGCATAACCCGGCCTATCGTGAAGGAGTGCCCTATCCCACTAACACGCTCAACAATCGCTTCCACTCAACGAACACGGCAACGGGGCTAAGCGCGACGCAGCAAAAACCGGTCAACCGGGACAGCCAACGGCAGGCTGCGCTGAGCCAGATGGAGAAATCAACGGGAAAAACCTTCCCGCAAACCGCGCGTCCGGGCACCAAAGATGCACAGCGCCAGGCGTCAACCGCCCAGCTGAAGCAAATTTCCCAGCGCAACAACTACCGGGGCTACGACACCAAACCGCAAACGGCACAGCGGACAGCCGCTAAGACGCGAGACAGCCGCCCGACCACCACCCAAAGGCAAGAGAAACGGGTTTCGCAGCCTGCGCGGAGTAGCCAGCCGCGCGCCAATGCGCTCAGCGGTAACGACAGTCGTTCCGCCAACTGGCAAGCCCAGCAGCAGCGAGGCGCCCAGAGCCGGCAACAGGCTGCCCGCCATCAGCAACCGCGCCAGACGTCTACCGGGCGTGCTGAACACCGTGAATTCCGTCACCGTTAAGGAAGCCGACATGAAAAGCAAATTACTCAGTGGGATCGCGTTATTCATGCTGTCGGCCGCCGCAATGGCGCAGCAATCTTTCAGCACGCCAGACCAGGCAACCGATGCGCTGGCCAGCGCCATCAGTGAGCAAAATGAAAGCGCGATGAACACCCTGCTCGGTGAGAACTGGCGTGATTTTCTGCCGCCGGAAGGGGTGGATCCTGATGCCGTGGATCGCTTCCTGCGCGACTGGAAAGTTCGGCACAATACGGTCGTTGACGGGGATAAGGCACATCTTGTGGTCGGTGACAGCGACTGGCAGCTACCGATTCCGGTGATCAAAACCGCCTCTGGCTGGCAATTTGATATCAAAGAAGGGGCTGAAGAGATCCTGACCCGCGAGATTGGCCGCAACGAACTCGCCGCCATCGAGGCGCTGCACGCGTATGTGGATGCACAGCAAAGCTATTTTGCGCTGAACCAGAAATATGCACAGAAGATTGTCAGCTCAGCCGGCAAAAAAGACGGCTTATACTGGCCGGCCTCGCCCGGCGAAGCCCCCAGCCCACTCGGTCCGGCCTTCAGCCCGAAAGAACCCGGCACTGGCTATCACGGCTACCGTTTTCGCATCCTGCCGGATAAAAATGGTTTTGCCATGGTGGCATGGCCAGTCAGCTACGGTCAGACGGGCGTGATGAGCTTTGTAATAAACCAGACCGACAAAGTGTATCAGTCGGACCTCGGCAGCGAGTCAGAGAAGAAAGCGCAGGCGTTACCTGCTTATCACCTGGACCACACCTGGCAACCGGTCGCCCCATAACGCAGGCAAAAAAAAACGCCTCCGGAGGAGGCGTTTCGCAATCATGAAGAAACTTATTTCTTCTTCGCTTTCGCGTTAGGCAGGTCGGTGATGCTACCTTCGAACACTTCTGCCGCCAGGCCAACAGACTCGTGCAGAGTCGGGTGAGCGTGGATAGTCAGCGCGATGTCTTCAGCGTCACAACCCATTTCGATAGCCAGACCGATTTCACCCAGCAGCTCGCCGCCGTTGGTACCGACAATCGCACCACCGATCACACGGTGAGTCTCTTTGTCGAAGATCAGTTTGGTCATACCGTCTGCGCAGTCGGAAGCGATAGCACGGCCAGAAGCAGCCCACGGGAAGGTGGCGGTTTCGTAGCTGATGCCTTTCTCTTTCGCTTCTTTCTCAGTCAGACCCACCCATGCCACTTCTGGCTCGGTGTAAGCGATAGATGGGATCACTTTCGGATCGAAGTAGTGTTTCATGCCGGCGATAACTTCAGCGGCAACGTGACCTTCGTGAACACCTTTGTGCGCCAGCATTGGCTGACCGACGATATCGCCGATAGCAAAGATGTGCGGCACGTTGGTGCGCAGCTGTTTGTCAACGCGGATGAAGCCACGGTCGTCTACTTCCACGCCTGCTTTGCCCGCGTCGAGGTTTTTACCGTTCGGCACACGGCCGATAGCCACCAGCACTGCGTCGTAACGCTGTGGTTCGGCAGGGGCTTTTTTGCCTTCCATGGAAACGTAAATACCGTCTTCTTTTGCTTCAACGGCAGTCACTTTGGTTTCCAGCATCAGGTTGAATTTCTTGCTGATACGTTTGGTGAAGACTTTAACGATGTCTTTATCGGCAGCCGGGATAACCTGGTCGAACATTTCAACCACGTCGATCTCTGAACCCAGCGCATGGTACACGGTACCCATTTCCAGACCGATGATACCGCCACCCATAACCAGCATACGCTTAGGCACGGATTTCAGCTCCAGCGCATCGGTGGAATCCCACACGCGTGGATCTTCATGTGGAATGAATGGCAGCTGAATTGGACGGGAACCCGCAGCGATGATCGCGTTGTCGAAGTTGATAACGGTTTTGCCGTTTTCGCCTTCCACTTCCAGGGTGTTCGCGCCGGTGAATTTACCCAGACCGTTTACCACTTTCACTTTACGGCCTTTGGCCATACCTGCCAGACCACCGGTCAGCTGAGTGATAACTTTCTCTTTCCAGGTACGAATCTTGTCGATATCGGTTTTCGGCTCGCCGAAGACGATACCGTGTTCAGCCAGTGCTTTGGCTTCTTCGATAACTTTCGCAACGTGCAGCAGAGCTTTAGAAGGGATACAGCCTACGTTCAGGCAAACACCACCGAGGGTGTTGTAGCGTTCTACGATTACGGTTTCCAGACCTAAATCAGCGCAACGGAAGGCAGCAGAGTAACCCGCCGGGCCTGCCCCAAGTACCACGACCTGAGTTTTGATTTCAGTACTCATCATGACCTCTTATTGATTTCCGGCGGTCCAGGTACTTGTCGCCCTTCATCCACCGGGACGTTCTATCCGCCCGCAGTTTACAAAATTGTTAACAATTTTGAAACAACAAACGGCTCACGAATTGTCGCTTTTCGCCAATAACCTCACAGACCACATGAGATTAACAGAAAAAAGCCGGCCGACTGGCCGGCTTTTCGATTACATCACCAGGCGGCGAATGTCGCTCAGGGTGTTGTTGATGATGGTGATGAAACGCGCACCATCAGCACCGTCGATCACGCGGTGGTCGAAGGACAGAGAGATTGGCATCATCAGACGCGGCACGAACTCTTTGCCATTCCATACCGGTTCCATCGCGGACTTGGACACACCGAGGATAGCCACTTCCGGCGCGTTAACAATCGGTGCGAAGTGGGTAGTTCCCAGGCCGCCGATGCTGGAGATAGTGAAGCAGCCGCCCTGCATTTCGCCGGCAGTCAGCTTACCATCACGCGCTTTTTTGGAGATGGTGGTCAGTTCACGGGACAGCTCAGTGATGCTCTTCTTGTTCACGTCTTTAAAGACCGGAACAACCAGACCATTTGGCGTATCAACCGCAACACCGATGTTGATGTATTTCTTCAGCGTCAGCTTCTGCCCATCTTCGGACAGGGAGCTGTTGAAGCGTGGCATCTGCTCAAGCGCCGCAGCAACGGCTTTCATGATGAAGACGACTGGGGTGAATTTCACGTCCAGTTTACGCTTCTCAGCTTCGGCATTCTGCTGTTTACGGAACGCTTCCAGATCGGTGATATCCGTTTTGTCGAAGTGCGTAACGTGCGGGATCATCACCCAGTTACGGCTCAGGTTGGCACCAGAGATTTTCTGGATACGACCCAGTTCCACTTCTTCGATTTCACCGAACTTGCTGAAGTCCACTTTCGGCCATGGCAGCATGCCCGGGATACCGCCGCCAGCGGCAGCAGCAGGGGCAGCTTCAGCGCGTTTCACCGCGTCTTTCACATAGGCCTGAACGTCTTCGCGGAGGATACGACCTTTACGGCCAGTCCCTTTCACTTTCGCCAGGTTTACACCGAATTCGCGCGCCAGGCGACGAATCAGTGGCGTAGCGTGAACGTAAGCGTCGTTCTCAGCGAACTCAGATTTACCTTCTGCTTTTGCAGCAGGGGCAGCAGCAGGTTTAGCCGCCTGAGCCGGTGCAGCGGCAGGTGCTGGTGCAGCAGCGGCAGCCGGAGCAGCAGCTGGCGCAGCGCCTTCCACTTCGAAGACCATGATCAGAGAGCCCGTAGACACTTTGTCGCCGGTGCTGATTTTGATCTCTTTAACGGTACCCGCGAATGGCGCGGGTACTTCCATAGATGCTTTGTCGCCTTCAACGGTGATCAGTGACTGTTCAGCAGCAACTTTGTCGCCCACTTTTACCATCACTTCGGTGACTTCAACTTCGTCACCACCGATGTCAGGTACGTTGACATCTTTCGCACCGCCAGCAGCAGGTGCAGCGGCCGGCGCTGGCGCAGCAGCCTGAGCAGGCGCGGCAGCAGGTGCAGCACCTGCCACTTCGAAGATCATGATCAGAGAGCCGGTAGAAACTTTGTCGCCGGTGTTGATCTTGATCTCTTTAACCGTACCCGCGAATGGCGCCGGCACTTCCATAGAGGCTTTGTCGCCTTCTACGGTGATCAGGGACTGCTCAGCCGTAACGCTATCGCCCACTTTCACCAGGATTTCAGTGACTTCAACTTCGTCACCGCCGATGTCAGGCACGTTGACTTCTTTTGCCGCAGCAGCTGCTGGTGCAGCAGCCGCAGGAGCAGCTTCTTTCTTCTCTTCCTGCGCAGGTGCAGCAGCAGCTGCTGCACCGTCGGCGGAATCGAAAATCATGATCAGTTTGCCAGTCTCGGTTTTATCGCCAACAGAGACTTTGATCTCTTTAACGATGCCAGCCTGAGGAGACGGAACTTCCATAGAGGCTTTATCGCCTTCTACAGTGATCAGCGACTGTTCAGCTTCAACTTTGTCGCCCACTTTGACCAGGATCTCGGTGATTTCAACTTCATCAGCCCCGATGTCCGGTACTTTGATTTCGATAGCCATTCTTCTTTTACCTCTTACGCCAGACGCGGGTTAACTTTATCTGCATCGATGTTGAATTTGGTGATTGCGTCCGCAACCACTTTCTTATCGATTTCGCCACGTTTAGCCAGTTCGCCCAGTGCTGCTACAACCACGTAAGATGCATCCACTTCGAAGTGGTGACGCAGGTTTTCGCGGCTGTCAGAACGACCGAAGCCGTCAGTACCCAGTACGCGGTAATCATCAGCCGGTACGTAAGTACGAACCTGCTCAGCGAACAGTTTCATATAGTCAGTAGACGCAACCGCAGGCGCGTCGTTCATCACCTGAGCGATGTATGGAACGCGTGGCGTTTCCATTGGGTGCAGCATGTTCCAGCGCTCACAATCCTGGCCATCACGCGCCAGTTCAGTGAAGGACGTTACGCTGTACACGTCAGAGCCAACGCCGTAGTCGTTCGCCAGGATCTGTGCCGCTTCACGTACGTGACGCAGGATAGAACCGGAGCCCAGCAGCTGAACTTTACCTTTGCTACCTGCAACGGTTTCGAGTTTGTAGATACCTTTACGGATACCTTCCTCGGCACCTGCTGGCATGGCCGGCATGTGGTAGTTTTCGTTCAGCGTGGTGATGTAGTAGTAAATGTTCTCTTGCGCTTCACCGTACATGCGCTGCAGACCGTCATGCATGATGACTGCCACTTCGTACGCGTAAGACGGGTCGTAAGAGATACAGTTAGGGATAGTCAGAGACTGAATATGGCTGTGACCATCTTCGTGCTGCAGACCTTCACCGTTCAGGGTCGTACGACCAGAAGTACCACCGATCAGGAAGCCGCGAGCCTGCTGGTCGCCTGCCTGCCAGCACAGGTCACCGATACGCTGGAACCCGAACATGGAGTAGTAAATGTAGAACGGGATCATCGGCAGGTTGTTGGTGCTGTAAGAGGTCGCAGCAGCCAGCCAGGATGCGCCTGCGCCCAGCTCGTTGATACCTTCCTGCAGGATCTGACCTTTCTCGTCTTCTTTGTAGTAAGCAACCTGCTCACGGTCCTGCGGGGTGTACTGCTGGCCGTTCGGGCTGTAAATACCGATCTGACGGAACAGACCTTCCATACCGAAAGTACGCGCTTCGTCGGCAATGATTGGAACCAGACGATCTTTGATCGACTTGTTCTTCAGCATCACGTTCAGGGCACGAACGAAAGCGATAGTGGTAGAGATCTCTTTGTTCTGCTCTTCCAGCAGCTGAGAGAAATCTTCCAGCGCTGGCAGTTCTAGCTTCTCGGTGAAGTTAGGCTGACGAGCTGGCAGGTAGCCTTTCAGCGCCTGACGACGTTCGTGCAGGTACTTATGCTCTTCAGAACCTTCAGGGAAGGTGATATAAGACAGGTTTTCTACCTGCTCATCGGTCACTGGAACGTTGAAACGGTCGCGGATATAACGCACGCCGTCCATGTTCATTTTCTTAACCTGGTGAGCGATGTTTTTACCTTCTGCGGTATCACCCATGCCGTAACCTTTGATGGTATGGGCCAGGATTACAGTCGCTTTACCTTTGGTTTCACGCGCTTTTTTCAGTGCAGCGTAAATTTTCTTCGGATCGTGGCCGCCACGGTTCAGAGCCCAGATCTGTTCGTCAGTCCAGTCTGCAACCAGTGCTGCGGTTTCAGGATATTTACCGAAGAAGTGCTCACGAACGTAGGCACCGTCTTTGGATTTGAAGGTCTGGTAGTCACCGTCAACGGTTTCGTTCATCAGCTGGATCAGTTTACCGCTGGTGTCTTTACGCAGCAGTTCGTCCCAACGGGAACCCCACATCACTTTGATCACGTTCCAGCCAGCACCTGCGAAGATGCCTTCCAGTTCGTTGATGATCTTGCCGTTACCGGTTACCGGACCATCCAGACGCTGCAGGTTACAGTTGATGATGAAGCACAGGTTGTCCAGTTTCTCACGGGTCGCAATGGTGATTGCGCCTTTCGATTCTGGCTCATCCATCTCGCCATCGCCCAGGAAGGCGTAGACGGTCTGTTCAGAAGTGTCTTTCAGACCACGGTGTTCCAGATATTTCAGGAATTTAGCCTGATAGATAGCACCGATTGGGCCCAGACCCATGGATACTGTCGGGAACTGCCAGAATTCTGGCATCAGTTTAGGGTGTGGGTAAGAAGACAGACCTTTACCGTGAACTTCCTGACGGAAGTTGTTCATCTGCTCTTCAGTCAGACGACCTTCCAGGAATGCACGTGCATAGATGCCCGGAGAGATGTGGCCCTGGAAGTACACCAGATCGCCGCCGTCTTTCTCGTTAGCTGCACGGAAGAAGTGGTTGAAACACACTTCGTAAACGGTCGCAGAAGACTGGAAGGACGCCATGTGGCCACCCAGCTCCAGGTCTTTCTTGGACGCGCGCAGAACGGTCATGATGGCGTTCCAGCGGATTGCAGAACGGATACGGCGTTCCAGATCCAGATTGCCCGGGTATTCCGGTTCGTCTTCAACGGCAATCGTGTTTACGTAGTTGCTAGCCCCTGCACCTGAAGCAACCTTCACACCGCCTTTGCGGGCTTCAGAAAGCAGCTGATCAATCAGATACTGAGCACGCTCAACACCTTCTTCACGGATGACCGATTCGATCGCCTGTAGCCAGTCGCGAGTTTCGATCGGATCCACGTCATTTTGGAGACGTTCTGACATGGGGGTATTCCTTATCTATCTAATACGTTGATTTGTCTGGAACCTGTCCCATTGTGCTCTTGGGCAAGAACACAATAAGACAGGTTCTGCGTTTAGTTGCCGCGCTCTAAAAAACCCTGGCGCTTAATCCTTTCGTTGCTGTATGCGGCGTAATGAACGTTCGCGACGCGATTGTTCACGGCTGCGGTCCAGCAAGATTTCCTCAATGAAAGCCAGATGTCGGTGCGACGCTTCGCGCGCCTGCTCCGGTTCCCCGGCCATTATCGCCTCGAATACTCGGGTGCGATGGTTGCTTACCAATGGGAGCATGTCCCGACGGGCATACAACAATTCAAAATTCTGACGAACGTTCTGGGCCAGCATCGGCTCCATGCAGCGTAGCAGATGGAGGAGCACAACATTGTGTGCAGCTTCGGTGACGGCGATTTGATACTGGACAACGGCATTGGACTCGGCGTCTAAATCGCCGGATTGCTGTGCCCGTTCAATGGCCTGATGAAGTTCGCGGATACGCACGCGATCTTCATCAGTGCTACGAAGTGCGGCGTAATAGGCCGCGATACCTTCTAGCGCGTGACGGGTCTCAAGCAGATCAAACTGGGATTCTGGGTGGTCAGAGAGAAGTTCTACCAGCGGATCGCTGAAGCTCTGCCACAGGCTGTTTTGCACAAAGGTTCCGCCGCCCTGGCGACGAAGCAGCAAGCCCTTTGCTTCGAGACGTTGAATCGCCTCACGCAGAGAGGGACGTGAAACGTCGAACTGTTTTGCCAGCTCGCGTTCTGGCGGAAGTTTCTCACCCGGGCGCAGTGTCCCTTCGAGGATTAAAAACTCCAGCTGCTGCTCAATCACATCAGATAGTTTTGGTTGGCGAATTTTGCTGTAGGCCATATTCCCTGTCTTACGCCTTTTTGCCCGGAGTCAATTGGTCTTACCAATTTCAAGTTCGTATCGCTAAAGTAACAAAGTATTCACCTTCTGTCCATATTGGTTTTGATTGAAATCAGTAAACCCTGCACATTTTAACAACCTTACAGAAATAACGTTTCAGAAATGTAACTTCGCACAAATGAGTTAGTTACTCCCTTAGTGGGAGTTTTAACCTTAATGAAACGAGGGTTTTTGCAATCTGAAGCGATTCAACAACGCAAAATATGAAATTTTGCCCACTTACGGAGCATTTCTATTCTATAGGTTGGGGTATGAAGGGTTAGCGGGGTGATTTACAAATGCTTTCTTTTTATTCAACTCGTCATCGCCCCGTCATAAAGCAGGTGCAATCGCTGGCGCTTACCACTATTCTGGCGCTTACGGAAGACATCTCCGCTTTTTTCGGTCTCATTGACTGTAAAGAAATAAATACAGAAAACGGATATTCATAATTACACACGCGTCGCGTGAACATAACAACCACACACGAGGTTTCAAATGGAAGCTCAACAGCACGGCGATCAGCTAAAGCGCGGTCTGAAGAACCGCCATATACAGCTAATCGCACTGGGCGGTGCTATTGGCACTGGACTGTTTCTGGGAAGTGCATCCGTTATCCAGTCTGCCGGTCCCGGCATTATTTTGGGTTACGCCATTGCCGGTTTTATCGCTTTTCTGATTATGCGCCAGTTAGGTGAAATGGTCGTTGAAGAGCCGGTTGCGGGCTCTTTCAGCCACTTTGCCTATAAGTACTGGGGCAGTTTCGCCGGTTTCGCGTCAGGCTGGAACTACTGGGTGTTGTACGTTCTGGTTGCCATGGCTGAACTAACCGCCGTCGGGAAATACATTCAGTTCTGGTACCCGGAGATCCCCACCTGGGCTTCTGCTGCGGCCTTCTTCGTCATTATTAACGCCATCAACCTCACCAACGTTAAAGTCTTCGGTGAGATGGAGTTCTGGTTTGCCATCATCAAAGTGGTTGCCGTCGTGGCGATGATCATCTTTGGCGGCTGGCTGCTGTTTAGCGGCAACGGTGGCCCGCAGGCCACGGTACGCAACCTCTGGGAACAGGGCGGCTTCCTGCCTCACGGCATGACGGGCCTCGTGATGATGATGGCAATCATTATGTTCTCCTTCGGTGGTCTGGAGCTGGTCGGCATCACCGCAGCTGAAGCTGACAACCCGGAGCAGAGCATCCCGAAAGCGACCAACCAGGTTATCTACCGTATTCTGATTTTCTATGTGGGCTCACTGGCCGTTCTGCTCTCTCTGCTGCCGTGGACGCGCGTTACTGCCGACACCAGCCCGTTTGTCCTGATTTTCCATGAGCTGGGCGATACCGTCGTGGCGAATGCGCTCAACATCGTGGTGCTGACGGCGGCGCTGTCGGTCTATAACAGCTGCGTATACTGCAACAGCCGTATGCTGTTCGGCCTGGCCCAGCAGGGTAACGCGCCGAAGATGCTGCTCAACGTCGACAAGCGTGGCGTTCCGGTGAACACCATCATCGTTTCGGCGATCGTAACGGCGCTGTGTGTCCTGATTAACTATCTGGCACCGGAATCGGCGTTTGGCCTGCTGATGGCGCTGGTGGTCTCTGCCCTGGTTATCAACTGGGCGATGATCAGCCTGGCACACATCAAGTTCCGCCGTGCCAAGCATCAGCAGGGCGTGAAGACTCGCTTCCCTGCCCTGCTCTATCCGCTGGGCAACTGGATCTGCCTGCTGTTTATGGCGGGAGTGCTGGTCATCATGCTGCTGACCCCGGGTATGGCAATCTCGGTGTACCTGATCCCAGTCTGGGTTGCCGTTCTTGGTATCGGCTATCTGTTTAGCCAGAAAAGCCGCAACGCCCTGAAAGCTCACTAAGTCTCCCCCGCGGTATCTGCGTTTTGCAGGTACCGCGTGTTGTTACCTCCCTCACAGTTTCACGCCAACAGCGTATTTATCCATATCACCGCCCTGATACTGCAACGCATATATTCGTTTGCCAGCAAATAATTCTCTCCATACCGTAACCCGGAGAGCAGTCTATGGATAACGCTAAACTGTCAGTAAAAGAAAAGATCGGCTATGGGATGGGCGATGCAGGTTGCAACATCATCTTTGGCGCCATCATGTTGTTTGTTAATTATTTTTATACCGATATTTTTGGCCTGGCGCCTGCACTGGTCGGCGTACTGCTGCTGTCTGTCCGCGTAATTGATGCCGTAACGGATCCGATTATGGGGGCCATCGCCGACCGTACCCGCAGTAAATATGGCCGGTTTCGTCCATGGCTGCTGTGGATTGCCTTTCCCTATGCGCTGTTCAGCATCCTGATGTTCACCACGCCAGAGTGGAGCTACAACAGCAAAGTTATCTATGCCTTCGTCACCTATTTCCTGCTCTCTTTAACCTATACGGCAATCAACATTCCTTACTGTTCGTTAGGCGGCGTGATTACCAACGATCCGCAGGAACGTGTTGCCTGCCAGTCCTATCGCTTTGTGCTGGTAGGTATCGCCACGCTGCTGCTGTCGCTGACGCTGTTACCGATGGCCGACTGGTTTGGTGGCGACAACAAAGCCAAAGGCTACCAGATGGCAATGACCGTGCTGGCGCTGATTGGTACCGGTATGTTCCTGTTCTGCTTCTATACCGTTCGCGAGCGTGTACGCCCGGCGGTACAGACTCATGACGAGCTGAAAAACGACCTGAAAGACGTGTGGAAGAACGACCAGTGGGTGCGCATTCTGCTGCTGACCCTGTGCAACGTGTGCCCGGGCTTTATCCGCATGGCGGCCACGATGTACTACGTGACCTGGGTTATGGGCCAGAGTACCCATTTCGCCACGCTGTTTATCAGCCTGGGCGTGGTTGGCATGATGCTCGGCAGTATGCTGGCGAAAGTCCTCACCGACCGCTGGTGTAAGCTCAAAGTCTTCTTCTGGACCAACATCGTGCTGGCGATTTTCTCCTGCGCCTTCTATTTCTTCGATCCGAAAGCCACGGTCACCATTGTGGTGCTCTACTTCCTGCTGAACATCCTGCACCAGATCCCGTCTCCGCTGCACTGGTCGCTGATGGCCGACGTCGATGACTACGGTGAGTGGAAAACCGGTAAGCGCATCACCGGGATCAGCTTCTCCGGTAACATCTTCTTCCTCAAACTGGGGCTGGCGATTGCCGGTGCGATGGTTGGTTTCCTGCTCTCCTGGTACGGTTATGACGCGGGGGCGAAAGCGCAAAGTCCGGATGCCATCAACGGCATTGTATTGCTGTTTACCGTGATTCCGGGCGTCGGGTATCTCATTACCGCAGGCGTGGTACGTCTGCTGAAGGTTGACCGCGAAACGATGAAGCAGATCCAGGAAGACCTCGAGAAGCGTCGCAACAATTATCGCGAGCTGAATAATTATCAGGAACTCAAAGCCGCTGAGACGAAATAAGGAAAGCCGAATGCACACCTGGCCAAACCCGTTTATTGAACAACGTGCCGACCCCTACATTCTGCACCACGAGGGTCTGTACTACTTTATCGCTTCCGTGCCGCAGTACGACAGGCTCGAGATCCGTCGCGCCGACTCGCTGGAAGGACTACGCGATGCCGAAGAGGTCGTGGTCTGGCGTAAACCGGAGACCGGGCCGATGAGCCAGCTGATCTGGGCACCGGAACTGCACCACATTGACGGTAAGTGGTATATCTATTTTGCAGCCACCCATACCCAGGCGCTGGACAGCCTCGGTATGTTCCAGCACCGCATGTTTGCGCTGGAGTGTGCGGACCACGATCCCCTCACCGGGACGTGGATCGAGAAAGGCCAGATTACCACCCCGTTCGACACCTTCGCACTGGACGCCACCACGTTCGTCCATCAGGGAAAACGCTGGTATTTGTGGGCACAAAAAGCCCCGGATATCTCCGGAAACTCCAACCTCTATCTGTGCGAAATGGCGAATCCGTGGACGCTCAAAGGCGAGCCGGTGATGCTCAGTAAACCGGAGTATGACTGGGAATGCCGCGGATTTTGGGTCAACGAAGGTCCGGCAGTGCTGTTTCACGAAGATAAGCTGTTTATCAGCTACTCCGCCAGCGCCACGGATGAGAACTATTGCATGGGGTTACTGTGGATAGACATGAATGCCGATCCGCAAAATCCGGCGAACTGGCATAAAGCGTCGCGTCCGGTTTTCCGAACCAGCGTCGAGAATCGTCAGTTTGGGCCCGGGCATAACAGCTTTACGCAAACGCCGGAGGGAGAAGACGTGCTGGTCTACCACGCGCGAAACTACACCGAGATTGAAGGCGACCCGCTCTATGACCCGAATCGTCACACGCGTCTGAAACACGTGCGCTGGGGCGAAAACGGGATGCCTGACTTTGGCATCCCGCCTGCTGATACGATCTGACCGGTACGGCGCGCTGGCTTAGACCAGCGTGCCGTAAATAGTCAGCAACGCCACGACCACGACCACCACAAACGACGTTTTCTTCGCCATGGAGACAGCCGCTTTCGGCGTTTCAATCTTGTCGGTATGCGGCTCACGCGCCAGCGAGAACTGCGCCAGACGTGTCAACACCTGATACTGAGACGTGTGGCGGTCGGCAAGCGAAGCAAACCATGCCGGCAGCGCTTTTTCACCGTGGCCAATTAACGCATAAACGACGCCCACCAGACGTACCGGGAGCCAGTCCAGCACATGCAGAATGGCATCGATACCCGACAATAAACGTTCATGCGGGGTAAGGTAACGGGCAAGCCAGGTCTGCCAGGCGCGCAGAAACGCATAGCCCATCAGCAGTACCGGCCCCCACGGACCGCCCACCACAAACCAGAACAGCGGTGCCAGGTAGTAACGGAAGTTGATCCACAGTAGCGCATTTTGCAGTTCGCGCAAAAATTCACGCTCATCGCAATCCGGCGGCACGCCGTGGATCATCGTCAGCTCGCTCGCCATGGCGCCCCGCGCATGGACATCGTCACGAGATGCGGCTTTCAGATAGGCGTGGTAGTGCATACGCACCTTGCCCGCGCCAATACAGAGCACGCCGAGCAGGATCCACACCACCAGCAGCGGCACGTTGAAAAAGAGGCCGTAAAGCGAACGCAGCAGTAAAAACGTTATAACCATCACGCCAGCGGTCATCAGCAGCGTGCGCAGCATGGAAAAATGTTTAATCCGGCGGAAAAGCACCTCCAGCCGGTGATCCAGATGCCAGTGCTCACCGAGTTTGAACAGGCGTTCAGCGATGATAACCAGCAGCATGGTAAACAACGTCATGTTATCTCCTTATTCTGACGACGCGGTAAGCAAGGCGCGAAACCGGGGCCAGTCAAAAGCCGGGCCGGGATCGGTTTTTCTCGCCGGGGCAATATCGCTGTGTCCCGTAATATTCCCGGCTATCGCGGGATAGAGCCCGATCAGCGTTTGGGTTACAGCCACCAACTGTTGATACTGTGAATCGGTGTAGGGGGTGGTGTCAGTGCCTTCCAGCTCAATCCCGATGGAAAAATCATTGCAGCGGTCGCGTCCCTGGTACATCGACACGCCGGCATGCCAGGCACGCTTATCAAAAGGGACGTACTGAACCACTTCGCCGTCGCGACGGATCAGACAGTGAGCCGACACGCGCAGATGCGCAATCTCAGCAAAGAAAGGATGGGCATCAGGATCCAGGTTCCCCGTGAATAATGCGTCGATCCACGGGCCGCCAAACTCACCCGGCGGGAGACTGATATTATGAACAACCAGCAGTGTGGGCTTTTCATCCTCCGGGCGGCAGTCGTGGTGCGGCGAGGGCACATGCCGCGCATCCACCAGCCATCCGTTTTCTAACAACATGCTGGAACTCCTTATGTATGGTGCTGTTACTCGGTTCAGAGTAGCATGTTTCAATATTATGATTCGTTACCAATTTGGAGTTTTATCATGCCGCCTCGCCGTTACAACCCCGACAACCGACGTGAAGCGCTTCTGGAACGTATTAATATGGATATTCCGGCAAGCGTTGCCCATGCCCTGAAAGAAGATCTGGGCGGTGACGTCAGCGCCGACAGGGATATTACCGCACAATTATTGCCAAAAGAGACTCGCTCACATGCGGTCATTATTACGCGCGAAGAGGGTATTTTTTGCGGTAAGCGTTGGGTTGAAGAGGTCTTTACCCAACTGGCAGGCGATGAGGTGCAGATCACCTGGCATGTCGACGACGGTGATGCGATTACGGCAAATCAGCCGCTGTTCGAACTTGATGGGCCTTCCCGTGTACTGCTGACCGGCGAACGAACCGCGCTGAACTTCGTGCAGACGTTGTCCGGTGTGGCAAGCGAAGTACGTCGCTACGTTGACCTGCTGGCGGGTACCCGCACGCAGTTGCTGGATACCCGCAAAACGCTACCGGGTCTGCGCACTGCGTTGAAATACGCGGTGCTCTGTGGCGGCGGTGCAAACCATCGTCTGGGGTTGTCTGACGCGTTCCTGATTAAAGAGAACCATATCATTGCCTCGGGATCCGTGCGTCAGGCGGTCGAAAAAGCCTTCTGGCTGCATCCGGATGTGCCCGTCGAAGTGGAAGTCGAAAACCTGGAGGAGCTGGAGCAGGCTATCAAGGCCGGCGCCGATATCATCATGCTTGATAACTTCGAAACCGAGCAGATGCGCGAGGCGGTAAAACTGACCAACGGCAAAGCCCAGCTTGAAGTATCCGGCAACGTGACGTTTGATACGATCCGTGAATTCGCCGAGACCGGCGTTGATTTTATCTCCGTTGGGGCGCTGACCAAGCACGTTCGCGCCCTCGACCTCTCGATGCGCTTCAAATAATGACCCTCCCCTCTCGTTGCGGAGAGGGGAAATTCACTCCCGCTCGCAAAACCATTGCCCTACCCTGCAACACGTCACGAATTCCCTGAAAGCCCCTTCACGTTCCTTTTTTTGCCCCTCGTTTCTGCGCTGTCTCACTGCCAGAGTAGCCCTACTTAACGTAAGGAGCAGACATGGACAGACAACAAGGATTCACACTCATTGAGCTGATGGTGGTGATCGGCATTATTGCCATTCTGAGCGCCATCGGCGTTCCCGCGTACCAGAACTACCTGCGAAAAGCAGCGTTGACCGATATGCTGCAAACCTTCATTCCCTACCGCACCGCCATTGAGCTTTGCGCCCTGGATCACGGCGGCGTGGAGAGCTGTGACGGAGGCAGTAATGGTATCCCGTCCCCCACCACTACCCGCTACGTTTCAGGCATGAACGTGGCGAAAGGCGTCGTGACCTTAACCGGCCAGGAGAGCCTTAACGGGCTGGAGGTGGTCATGACGCCACAATGGAATGATGGCAACGGCATGACGGGTTGGACGCGTGACTGCAACATCGGTACCGACAGCGCGCTCAAGCAGGCCTGTGAAGACGTTTTCCGCTTCGACACCCACTGAGGAGCAGATGATGAATACCGATCAGCTTGTCGCACTTTGTCTGCGTCACCATGCCCTTCTGCTGAGCAGCGATAGCGACATGATTAGCATTGCCGTCGTGGGAAACCCCGGTCCTGAACTGATGGAAGCCCTGCGTTTCGCTACCCAGAAACGGATTGATATCGAGTGCTGGAGCGCCGAGCGCATGGAAAAGCACCGGCAGTTAACCACACAAACGCATCTGCCCGTCGTTACGCCGACACACTCAGCGGTGGATATTCTTAACCACACGCTGCAGCAGGCGATAAACCAACGCGCTTCTGATATTCATATTGAACCGATGGAGCAGACTTGCCAGATTCGCCTGCGCATCGACGGCGTGCTTTGCCCGCAGCCCCCACTTTCAGCCGCGCTGGCCACCATGCTCAGCGCCCGGTTAAAAGTGCTGGGTAACCTCGATATTGCGGAGCGCCGCTTACCGCAGGACGGTCAGTTTACGATTGAGCTGGCAAACGAGCCGGTCTCATTTCGCATCGCCACGCTTCCCTGCAGCGGCGGTGAAAAAATTGTACTGCGCCTGCTGCATCAGGTTCAGCAATCTCTTGAGCCAGAAACGTTGGGGATGAATACTAAACAGCTGGCCGGCTTTAGCGAAGTGCTCCACCAGCCGCAGGGGCTGATTCTGGTTACCGGCCCCACCGGCAGCGGTAAAACCGTAACGCTGTACAGCGCGCTGCAGGCTCGAAACACGCCGGATGTGAACATCTGCAGCGTGGAAGACCCGATAGAGATCCCGCTTGCAGGATTAAACCAGACGCAGATAAACCCGCGTGCGGGCCTTACCTTCCAGACGGTGCTGAGAGCGCTGCTACGTCAGGATCCTGACATCATTATGGTCGGCGAAATTCGTGATGGCGAAACGGCAGAGATTGCCATTAATGCCGCACAAACCGGGCATCTGGTGTTGTCGACGCTACACACCAACTCGACGGCGGAAACCCTGATCCGCCTGCAGCAGATGGGGGTGGCGCGATGGATGATCTCTTCCGCCCTCTCGCTGGTCATCGCCCAGCGGCTGGTGCGCCGTTTATGCCCCCATTGCCGCCAGGAAACCGACAAGCGGGCAGAACTGCCTCGCTCCGTTTGGCCCCGGCCGCTGCCGCGCTGGCAACCCACCGGCTGTGAGCGCTGTTATCACGGTTTTTATGGTCGCGTCGCCATTTTTGAAGTGCTCGTCATTGACCAGACACTCCGGCAGGCCATTGCCAGCGGAGCGGGGTCAGAGGTGATTGAGGCCAGCGCCCGTCAGGCAGGAATGACCTCCCTTTTCGAACATGGCTGTATGGCTGTTGAACAGGGACTGACCACGCTCGAAGAGTTGCTGCGTATCCTGGGAATGCCCGATGGCTGCTAATCACCTCTGGCGCTGGCGTGCGTTATCCGTTGAAGGAGAGCCCCGAAGCGGGGCTCTGTGGGCAACTGACCGCAATGCGGCTTTCGACAGGCTGATGCGCAAAGCGCTACATCCTCTGACAATCACCCGCTGCACGCAGAGGTATCGCTGGCGACCACATCACCGCTACGAGGTATTTCACCAGCTCGCCACGCTTTTGCAGGCAGGCCTGACACTGTCTGACAGCCTGCAGATGCTGGCGGACCAGCATCCGATAACCCCCTGGCAGGCACTCTTGCAAAGCCTTGCCGATGAGCTGAGTGAAGGATGCCCTTTTTCTGAGGCGCTGAAGCGTTGGCCCGCGGTATTTAGCCCACTGTATGTGTCGATGGTGAAGACCGGCGAGCTAACCGGGAAGCTGGAGACGTGCTGCCGTGAACTTGCCCAGCAACAAAAATCACAGCAGCAACTCAGTGCGAAAGTGAAAAAGGCACTGCGTTACCCGATGGTAATCCTGGCTCTGGCGGTACTCGTGGTGCTGGCCATGGTCACTCTGGTCTTGCCCGAATTCGCCGCCATCTACAAAACGTTTAATACCCCGCTCCCGATGCTGACACAGATAGTCATGGGAATGGCAACGTTTATACAGTCCTATGCCCTCGCGCTGTTCGCGGGGCTACTCCTTCCCGTGATCATCGCCTGGGGTTTGCGGCAGGATCCACGCTGGCAACACGTACTGCTGCATATCCCCGTCATGGGCGCGCTGGCTAAAGGACAAAAGCTGGGGCAAATTTTTACCGTGCTGTCGCTCACGCAGCAGGCGGGCATCGCTTTTTTAAAGGGTCTGGAGAGTGCAGAAGAGACGGTTGAGAGCAGGTACTGGCAGGGGATACTCCGCGCCATCCGGGAAGACATTGAAAAGGGTAATCCCCTTTGGGCATCCTTTCAAAAGGCGGCGGTTTTTACTCCGCTGTGTATTCAGCTATTGCGAACCGGTGAAACGTCAGGTGCGCTCGACATCATGCTGGTAAACCTGGCGCGTCACCACACGGAGCAAACCTTTCAGTCAGCAGATAACCTGGCTGCCGTGCTGGAGCCTGTGCTGCTGATTGTGACGGGTGTGATTATCGGCACGCTGGTGGTGGCAATGTATTTGCCTATCTTCCATCTCGGGGATGCGATGAGTGCGGGATAACGCTGGCACACGGATGTGCGCCAGCTTACGCGATTACAGGCTATTGAAAACGCGGTTTTCCTGTTCCTGAACGCGGATAAAGGTCGTGCGTTTCGTCAACTCTTTCAGGCGGGATGCCCCCACATAGGTGCAGGCCGAACGCAGGCCACCAAGAATATCACGCGCGGTATTCTCAACCGGGCCGCGCAGCGGCAGCTTCACGGTTTTGCCTTCTGCCGCACGGTATTTTGCAACGCCACCCACGTGACGGGTCATCGCCGATTCAGAGCTCATACCGTAGAACAACATAAATTTCTCACCGTTCTCTTCCACCACGGTACCGCCACTCTCTTCGTGGCCTGCCAGCATACCGCCAAGCATCACGAAGTCTGCGCCGCCGCCGAAAGCTTTCGCGACATCACCCGGGGTAGTACAACCGCCGTCACTGATGATCTGGCCGCCCAGGCCGTGCGCAGCATCGGCACATTCAATAACCGCAGAAAGCTGCGGATAACCGACACCGGTTTTCACACGCGTGGTGCACACGGAACCCGGGCCAATGCCCACTTTGACGATATCTGCGCCAGAGAGGATCAGCTCCTCACACATCTCGCCGGTCACTACGTTACCCGCAATGATGGTTTTGTTCGGCCAGGCTTCACGCGCCTTGCTCACGAACTGCACGAAGTGTTCGGAATAACCATTCGCTACATCAATACAGACGAAGTTCAGCGCGGGGTTACTCTTGAGGATTTGTTTGGTCTTTTCGAAATCGGCATCTGAGGTTCCGGTAGAGACCATCACATGCTTCACGACCTCAGCAGAAGCGGATGCCACAAAGGCGTTCCACTCTTCAGGGCTGTAGTGTTTGTGAACTGCCGTGAGGATGTCGAACTGTGCCAGCGCGGTTGCCATCTCGAAGGTTCCCACGGTGTCCATATTGGCAGCGATGATCGGCACGCCAGACCAGGTCTGACCGGAATGTTTAAAGGTGAATTGACGTTCGAGTTCAACGTCTGAGCGACTTTTCAGTGTAGAGCGTTTAGGGCGGATAAGAACGTCTTTGAAACCTAACTTCAGATCTTCTTCGATACGCATGTGCGGATTCCTGGGGTTAGAGGCAAATATGTTAAAAGCACAACTCCAGTGACGTTATCATACGCACTAATACCTGCTCCGCAAGACTGCGAAATTCTCTTTTTTTACGCTACAATCCTATAAATTTACCTGGTAAAAAGCCGGTAAAGAGAGCTAAACATTGGCTGGCACACGTTTGAATTTCAACCAACTGATTTTAATAATGAATAATTCCCAGGATTTGATTTAATGGGGTATACCGTCGCATTAACCGGCGGCATCGGTAGTGGCAAAAGTACCGTTGCGGACGCTTTCGCTCGCCTGGGTATCGCGATTATCGATGCCGATATCATTGCCCGTCAGGTGGTAGAACCGAATACACCCGCGTTAAAGACCATTGAAGAACATTTTGGTCCGGCCATCATCAATGCAGACGGCACGCTAAATCGCCGACAGCTTCGCGAATGCATTTTTTCCGATTCTGCGGAAAAGGTCTGGCTTAATGCCCTGCTCCACCCCATTATCCACCAGGAAACTCAGCGTCAGATTGCCGCCGCCCGCTCACCGTATGTGCTGTGGGTAGTTCCGTTGCTGGTAGAAAATCAGCTACAGAAGAAAGCCGATCGGGTTCTGGTCATTGATGTCCTTCCCGAAACGCAAATCCAGCGAACCATGACGCGCGATCGCGTCTCGCGCGAACATGCCGAACAAATTCTTGCCGCTCAGGCCACGCGCGATCAGCGCCTGGCCGTTGCGGATGATGTTATTGATAATAACGGCGCACCAGATGCCATTGCATCGGATGTTGCCCGTCTGCACGCGCAGTATTTGACCTTCGCCGCGCAGGCCGTTGCACAGGAAAAACCATAATGTCGACTCACATCCTTTTTGAGCATCCGCTTAACGAAAAAATGCGTACCTGGCTGCGTATCGAATTTCTTATTCAACAACTCTCGCAACATCTGCCTGTCAACGATCACGCCACTGCGTTGCACTTCTTCCGCAATGTGGGCGACCTGCTGGATGTGATTGAGCGTGGAGATGTTCGCACCGAATTACTGAAAGAACTTGAGCGTCAGCAGCGTAAACTGCAGGCATGGGCGGAAGTTCCGGGTGTTGATCAAAGCCGTATCGATTCCCTGCGTCAGCAGTTAAAAAGCAGTAGCAGCACGTTAATGGCTGCCCCTCGCGTTGGCCAGTTTTTGCGTGAAGATCGCTTGATTGCCCTGGTACGCCAGCGCCTGAGTATTCCCGGTGGATGCTGCAGCTTTGACCTGCCGACGCTTCATATGTGGCTGCACATGCCGCAAACGCAGCGTGATGCGCAGGTGAATATCTGGCTGGAAAGCCTGGAGCCGATGCACCGGACGTTATCGCTGATCCTCGATCTTATCCGTAACTCTGCGCCGTTCCGCAAGCAGACCAGCCTGAACGGTTTTTACCAGGATAACGGGGACGATGCCGATCTGCTGCGACTGAACCTTTCGCTCGACGTGCAGCTTTACCCGCAAATTTCCGGGCATAAGAGCCGTTTTGCGATTCGCTTTATGCCGCTGGACAGTGAAAATGGCACCGTGCCGGAACGCCTCGATTTTGAACTGGCCTGTTGTTAAGGAGTGCCAATGTCTGACGTAACCATCGTAAACTGCCCAACCTGTGGCAAAAGTGTTGTCTGGGGCGAAGTGAGCCCATACCGCCCATTCTGCTGTAAACGCTGTCAGTTAATTGACCTGGGCGAATGGGCGGCGGAAGAGAAACGCATTCCGAGTGAAGGCACTCTTTCGGACAGCGATGACTGGAGTGAAGAACAGCAGTAAATTAAACGCCCTGCACTAACCGGGTAATCACAGGCTCATTTGCCGGCGGGAATTTGTCGGCATCGCTTGCCTGCAGTTCAACCCAGTTACCCGGTTGCCCCTCTTTGCCCCAGGGATCCCCCTCCCAGTTTTCCACCAGCCAGAACCAAAGTGTAATGTGACGATCGGGAAACTGGTATTCGAGCTTGTCAAACAGCGTTGCGCCAAGCGGGGTGATCCCCACTTCTTCCTGAAGCTCACGGATCAGCGCCTGTTCCGGCGTTTCGCCTGACTCGATTTTCCCGCCCGGAAACTCCCATTTGTTCGCCATATGGGCGTCGGCGGCGCGCTGGGTGATAAAGAACTGGTTTTGCGGGTTGCGAATAATCCCGACGGCAATTTGCAGTATTTTCATATTGTCACTTCCATAAAAAAGGCGCAGATTTCTGCGCCTTTTTGTTTTGTTATGAATTTAGCTCAGACGACCGTGGCACGCCTTGTATTTTTTACCGGAACCACACGGGCACGGATCGTTGCGGCCAACTTTACGATCGCCAGTCTGGGCCGCGATCGCTGCCGCAGCTTCGCTCTCGTCAGTCTGGTGGCTCAGCTGTTGCATCTGTGCCAGACGCTCAGCTTCTTCACGGCGCTGTTGCTCCATTGCTTCCACTTCTTCTGGCATGCGTACCTGAACTTTGCTCAGGGTGCTGATCACTTCATACTTCAGTGACTCCAGCATGGACGCAAACATGGCGAAGGATTCACGCTTGTACTCCTGCTTCGGATCTTTCTGCGCGTAACCACGCAGGTGGATACCCTGACGCAGGTAGTCCATCGCCGCCAGGTGCTCTTTCCACAGGGAGTCCAGCGTTTGCAGCATCACGCCTTTTTCGAAGTGACGCATCATCTCAGCGCCAACGACTTCTTCCTTACGCTTGTATACGTCCAGCGCGGTTTCGAAAATACGTTCACGCAGGGTCTCTTCGTGCAGCTCAGGCTCTTTGTCCAGCCACTCTTTGATTGGCAGTTCGAGGTCGAAGTCGTTTTTCAGGCGTTCCTGCAGACCTTCGATATCCCACATTTCTTCCAGAGACTGCGGTGGAATATGCGCGTCGATAGTCGCTTTGAATACGTCTTCGCGAATGCTGTTGATGGTGTCGCTCACGTCGGACACGTCCAGCAGTTCGTTACGCTGGGTATAGATGGCACGACGCTGGTCGTTGGCCACATCATCATATTCCAGCAGCTGCTTACGAATATCGAAGTTGCGGCTTTCCACTTTACGCTGGGCGTTAGCAATCGCTTTGGTGACCCACGGGTGTTCAATGGCTTCGCCAGGTTTCATACCCAGTTTACGCATCATGCCAGAAACACGGTCGGAGGCGAAAATACGCATCAGCGCATCTTCCATAGACAGGTAGAAGCGGGAAGAACCGGCATCGCCCTGACGACCCGCACGGCCGCGCAGCTGGTTATCGATACGACGAGATTCGTGACGTTCGGTACCAATGATATGCAAACCACCGGATGCCAGCACCGCGTCATGGCGTACCTGCCAGTCCGCTTTAATCTGAGCAATCTGCTCCGGCGTTGGGTTTTCCAGCTCGGCAATCTCTGCCTGCCAGCTACCACCCAGCATAATGTCGGTACCACGACCCGCCATGTTGGTGGCGATTGTTACCGCTGCCGGGTAACCCGCCTGCGCAACGATATCCGCCTCTTTGGCGTGGAATTTGGCGTTCAGAACGTTGTGTTTGATGCCCGCTTTGGTCAACTCATTGGAAACCACTTCGGATTTCTCGATGGAGATTGTCCCCACCAGCACCGGCTGGCCATTAGCGGTACGATCGCGAATATCTTCAATGATCGCCTGAATTTTTTCCGCTTCGGTCATGTACACCAGGTCCGGCATATCCTTACGGATCATTGGACGGTTGGTGGGTACGACCACGGTATCCAGTTTGTAGATGGAGCTGAATTCAAATGCTTCGGTATCTGCAGTACCGGTCATCCCCGCCAGCTTCTCGTACAAACGGAAGTAGTTCTGGAAGGTAATAGAGGCCAGCGTCTGGTTTTCATTTTGAATATCAACGCCTTCTTTGGCCTCAACGGCCTGGTGCAGACCGTCAGACCAGCGACGTCCCTGCATGGTACGGCCGGTGTGCTCATCAACGATGATAACTTCACCGTCTTTCACGATGTAGTCGACATCGCGGGTGAACAGCGCGTGGGCACGCAGCGCGGCAGTGACGTGGTGCATCAGCATAATGTTCGTCGGAGAGTACAGAGACTCGCCCTCTTCCATGATGCCTTCAGCCACCAGCAGCTCTTCAATTTTCACCAGACCGCGTTCGGTCAGGTTCACCTGGCGCGCTTTTTCATCGACAGAGAAGTGGCCTTCACCCTGGAAGGTGTCGGAATCTTCTTTCTCCTGACGCAGCAGGTGCGGAATGATTTTATCGACTTTACGGTACATCTCGGAGCTGTCTTCGGCCGGGCCGGAGATGATCAGCGGGGTACGCGCTTCATCGATCAGGATGGAGTCCACCTCATCCACCAGCGCATAGTGCAGTTTACGCTGCACGCGCTCTTCAGGGCTAAACGCCATGTTGTCACGCAGGTAGTCGAAGCCGTATTCGTTGTTGGTACCGTAGGTGATATCCGCGTTATAGGCTTCACGTTTGGCGGGGGCCGGCAGACCGGACATGTTGATGCCAACGGTCATGCCCAGGAATTCGAACAGGGGACGGTTGTTTTCGGCATCACGCTGTGCCAGATAGTCGTTGACAGTAACGACGTGAACGCCTTTACCGGTCAGTGCGTTCAGGTAGGCGGGCAGCGTTGCGGTCAGGGTTTTACCTTCACCGGTACGCATTTCCGCGATGCAGCGCTCGTTAAGCACCATACCACCCAGCAGCTGAACGTCGAAGTGACGCATGCCAAACACACGTTTACTGGCCTCACGCACAACGGCGAAGGCTTCCGGGATCAGGCTTTCCAGCGTTTCGCCTTTTTCAAGACGCGCGCGGAATTCTACGGTTTTCGCTTTCAGCTCGTCATCAGAGAGCTTCTCCATCGCCGGTTCCATGCCATTGATGACGGTAACAGCTTTGCGCATACGGCGCAGGGTACGATCGTTACGACTACCAAAAACTTTTGTTAACAATTTGATTAGCATAATAAATTCTCAAACGCCCCAGGTTGGGCAGATAAATTAAGGTATTGAAAAAAGGTTAATTTAGCTGAGGCGTTGAGGCCCGGCGCGGATGCCGTGGGCCTGGCTAATCCATGTCGAAACGGAGAAGGTCGCAGGAGGAACGTTAGCGATTTGCGAGGTCTGACGCACCATGACGGGTGGTTGACTGTCCTGCGTAAGCAGCGCGTTAAGCGTGTCCAGCAGAGCAAGATGCTGCGCCTGTACCGGCAGCGTCTCTTCAGCAACAGGCAGTGCCTGCGGAGCCATCGCAAATGACAGATGGCGAATAACGGTACGGATCGCATGCTGGTGCCAGTAATCCACCGAGAAATTCGGGCGGCGATTGGCTTCAAGCCACGCCAGGTTAGTAAAATTAACCCGCGTGTTGAGATCGTGTTTGGTTGTGGAGGTCTTCGTCGGCGTCGCCGCTTCCGCACTGTTGCTGAGCGCAGGCAAGCCGAAACTCGCCGCGACCATCCCTAATAAGAGATGCGGCCAGAAGTAACGTCTGCCAAATTGTCGCCAGCGCGTCAGTATTCCGCTCACTTGCTCCACCACATTAAGCCAGCCTTCAACAGGCTGAATTCAATTATTCTTTTAAGCGCCCAGATATTACCACTAAAGCCAATACACAGCAGCAGGAATGACGTATTGCTGCGGGGAAAAACGGTCAAGAATGCAGCTAACGCACAGATTTTCTGCACCGGGCAAACGAGAAGTGACGCTGGGGCAAATAAATGAAGAAGGGTAAAAATAAAAACGACTGGTCTCCCTGGTCGGAGAGAGTACCAGGTTAACCAGTCGATTTTTTACGAAACGGCTTTAACCGTTACGCCAGTACCGTGTTCGGTGCTTTGAAGGCCAGCGGCAGCTCAGCTTCGTCTTCAAAGGTCACATATTCCCAGGCTTCCTGTTTTGCCAGGACTGCCTGCAACAGTTTGTTGTTCAGTGCATGACCGGATTTAAACGCGGTAAATGCACCAATGATGTTGTGACCACACATAAACAGGTCGCCGATAGCATCCAGCATTTTGTGACGAACGAATTCATCTTCAAAACGCAGACCATCTTCGTTCAGTACGCGATAATCGTCAACAACGATGGCACAATCGAAGCTGCCGCCCAGGCACAGGCCGCGGGACTGCAGATATTCGATATCACGCATGAAGCCAAACGTACGGGCACGGCTGATCTGGCGCATAAACGCATCAGCAGAGAAGTTCATCGCATAGCGTTGGGTGCTGGCATCAATCGCCGGATGGTTAAAATCGATGGTAAAGTCCAACGAGAAACCATTGTACGGTTTGAATTCAGCCCATTTGTCGCCATCTTCGACGCGAACGGTCTCTTTGATACGAACAAATTTTTTCGCGCAGTTCAGTTCTTCGATGCCGGCATCCAGCAACAGATAGACGAACGGAGCAGCACTACCATCCATGATCGGGATTTCTGGCGCATCGACTTCAACCATAATGTTGTCGATACCCAGACCCGCCAGGGCGGCGTTCAGGTGCTCTACGGTAGAAATCCGCACGTCATGCTCGTTCACCAGACAAGTACAGAGCATAGTATCACGCACAGATTTGGCATCGGCCGGAAAGTCTACCGGTGGATTCAAGTCGGTGCGACGATAGATGACCCCGGTATTGGCCGGCGCAGGGCGTAACGTCAGTGTGACTTTCTTGCCGGTATGTAAACCGACACCAGTCGCCTGAACGATACGTTTAAGTGTCCTTTGTTTGATCATCGTATAATCTCGCCAAATTAACTATCCAACCGAAAGTGTATATCACTGACGGTGGGCCAGTTTAGCACAAAGAGCGAAAATCCCCAAATTCCAGCCAATTCTTAGTCAGCTTGCTTGCGCAGGAACGCCGGGATATCCAGATAATCTGGCTCTTTCGCCGTTTGCGGAGTGGGGTCGTTAACCACTTTCGCGGCCGGTTTCTGCTCCTGAGTCAGAGGAGACATACCGTGCTGCTGGTAACGATCCATAACCGGCTGCTGAGTCTGTTTGTTGGTCACCAGGGTGATCTCAGGACGCTTGTCCATACCGATACCGGTAGCAACAACAGTAACACGCAGCTCGTCGTTCATTTCCGGGTCAAGGGAAGTACCGATTACCACGGTAGCGTTGTCAGAGGCGAACGCACGGATAGTGTTACCCACGGTTTCAAACTCATCCAGACGCAGGTCGAAGCCAGCGGTAATGTTGACCAGCACGCCGCGCGCACCAGACAGGTCGATATCTTCCAGCAGTGGAGAAGAGATAGCCATTTCAGCCGCTTCTTCTGCACGGTCTTCACCGCTTGCCACGCCAGAGCCCATCATCGCGTAGCCCATTTCGGACATCACGGTACGAACGTCTGCAAAGTCAACGTTCATCAGACCCGGACGGGTAATCAGTTCAGCGATACCCTGCACCGCGCCTTTCAGCACGTCGTTGGCTGCGCCAAAAGCGTCCAGCAGAGAGATACCGCGACCCAGAACTTTCAACAGTTTGTCGTTCGGAATGGTAATCAACGAGTCCACGTGCTTGGACAGTTCAGTGATACCCTGCTCCGCGAAAGCCATACGCTTCTTGCCTTCAAAGTTGAAAGGCTTGGTCACGACAGCAACGGTCAGGATACCTAAATCTTTCGCTACTTCAGCCACAACAGGTGCTGCGCCGGTACCCGTACCGCCACCCATACCCGCTGCGATAAAGACCATGTCCGCACCTTCCAGTGCAGCGCGCAGGGCCTCACGATCTTCTTCAGCCGCATTACGACCGACTTCCGGGTTAGCCCCAGCGCCCAGCCCTTTGGTGATGCCACCGCCGATCTGGATAGTCTGGCCTACAGCCGTCTTACGCAGTGCCTGTGCATCGGTGTTAACTGCAAAGAACTCAACACCTTCAATGCGTTCACGCACCATATGCTCTACGGCGTTACCGCCGCCGCCACCGACGCCGATGACTTTAATCACCGCGTCGTTGGTCAGTTCCATAGGTTCAAACATAATTTCTCTCTCCGTTGTGCCTGTCGCCCGAGACCGCTAATTCTCTCCGGTCTCTTAAAAAAATTAAAACTCTTTTCGCAACCAGTTGTTCAGTCGTTTGACCCACGACCCAACTGAGACGCGTTTTTCCACTTCTGCTTCACCACTGAGATGAGATTCTTTCCCGTAGTGGAGCAGGCCCACGGCCGTTGAATAGTACGGCTCCTGAGCATAATCCGTTAAACCGGTGATATTCAGCGGAGCACCGATACGCACTTGCGTATGGAACACGCGCTGAGCGCAGGCCGCAAGACCTTCAATTTGCGCTGCCCCGCCGGTTAATACAATCCCCGCTGCAAGATGATGTTTCACGCCCTGCTGGCGAAGCTGTTCCTGTAACTGCAAAATCTCTTCGTTGACCAGGTTAAGCAGCTCGGTATAACGCGGCTCAATGACCTCTGCCAACGTCTGGCGCTGCAGGCTGCGCGGTGGACGTCCGCCCACGCTCGGCACTTCAACGCTCTCATCTTTGCCAACGATAGACCCCAGCGCACAGCCGTGGCGTACTTTAATCGCTTCTGCATCACTCGGGGGCGTACCAAAAGCGTAAGCAATATCGCTGGTCACAACGTTCCCGGCATACGGGATCACTTTGGTGTGGCGCAGCGCACCGCCGGTATACACGGCCATGTCCATTGTACCACCACCAATATCGACCACACAGACACCCAGTTCACGTTCATCTTCGGTCAGCACGGAATAGCTCGCTGCAAGACCGGCGAAAATGAGTTGGTCAACTTTCAGGCCACAACGTTCAACGGCTTTTACAATGTTCTTCGCCATATCGTTGTGACATGTGATCAAGTGCACTTTTGCCTGCATACGTACGCCGGAAAGACCGACCGGGTTTTTGATCCCTTCCTGGTAGTCAATCGCATACTCCTGCGGGATCACGTGCAGCACGCGATGCTCATCGCGAACGCGCACGGATTTCGCCGTATGCACAACGTTTTCAACGTCTTCCTGCGTCACTTCTTCTTCGGAAATCGGCACCATGCCGATTTCGTTCTGGCAGCTAATGTGCTTACCCGAAAGCGCCAGATAAACAGAGGAAATCTGGCAATCTGCCATCAATTCAGCCTGATCGATGGCGCGCTGTACGCACTTCACCACCGACTCAAGATCGTTAACCCCACCTTTATCCATACCACGGGACGGGCAACTGCCCACGCCAATGATATTGACCATACCGTCGGGCAGAACTTCCCCTACTAAAGCGGCAACCTTCGCGGTGCCAATCTCCAGTCCAACTACCAGTTTTCTGTCCGTCGCCTTGATCATTGTTGTTCTGCCTGTACCTGTGCCTGATTCTGTTGCTGATTAGGTTCCTCGACCGGAGCCGGTTCCCAACCGACTGCTGCGCCTGAGTCATAGCGCAAATCAACGTAGCTTATCCGTTTGCCGTCAGTCTGTGCCTGCTGCTGTAAAACCGGGTAAAGTTCTACAAATCGCGCCAGACGTTTCATTGTGTCCCCGCGACCCAGGTTGAGCTTAATGCCATTCGTTAACGTCAGTTGCCAGGAGCGGCGCGCCGTCATTGCAGCATCTTTTAGCGTAAACCTGTCCTTCGCCAGCACCTGCCCCATTTCACGAAAACCTTGTAACACTTCGTTTTCGCTACCTTCCGGGCCATACAACATCGGTAAATTTTGCTTGTTGACACGATCGGCCGGGACGCTGAAGGAATTTCCGTCTACGTCAACCATGTGCTGATCATTCCAACGCGCAATGGGCACATATTCAACCAGATGAATCTTCAATTCATCAGGCCATTGCTTTCTGACACTCGCCTGTTTTATCCATGGCAGACGTTCAATCTGACTCTGGATAATATTGACGTCCTGCGTCATAAAGGTGCCAGGCGATCCCAGCGCCAGAATTGTCTGGCGAATGTCATCGTTACGGGTGTAATGACGCTCACCGGTGACCACCAGCTTCGAAAGCGGCAACCGTTGCGCATCTTCCATCCAGCCCAGAACCATCCAGCCGCTGATAAACACGGTGCACAGCACCCCGAGCAGGAAAATAATACCTGCAAGACGCGTTCCATTACTCCGGCGTGAAGAAGAGTATTCTTCTTCGTCATCGCGGTTGCGCGTGTTCAATGCAGCCTGAGACATATCAGCCCGCCTGGTCCAGAATACGTACGACTAATTGCGAGAAGCTCATCCCCGCCTGACGCGCTGCCATCGGCACAAGGCTGTGGCTGGTCATTCCCGGAGAAGTATTTGCTTCCAGCAGATAAAATTGTCCATCACTGTCGAGCATCACGTCGATGCGGCCCCATCCACGGCAACCCAGAACATGCCAGGCTTTAACCACCAGGGACTGTAAATCGGTTTCACGCTCAGCTTCAAGACCACTTGGGCAGAAATATTGCGTCTCATCAGAGAGATACTTCGCCTCATAATCATAGAAGGTTCCGGCCGGTTGGATACGAATTGACGGTAAAATTTCTTCGCCAAGCATCGCGACGGTAAATTCCGGCCCGCTGAGCCATTTTTCAATCAGAACTTCTTCATCATGTTGAAATGCCAGGGCTAAAGCGGAAGATAAATCCTCAGCTTTCTCAACTTTGGACATGCCAACGCTCGACCCTTCGCGGCTGGGCTTTACAATAACCGGTAAGCCCAGCTCAGCAATGCGTGCATTAACGCTATCGGAGAGGCCCATTTCAAATTCGCGACGCGTCAGGGCAACCCAGGGGGCAACGGGTAAACCCGCGCCCTGCCACAGCAGTTTGCTGCGCAGTTTATCCATAGAAATGGCGGAGGCCATGACACCGCTGCCGGTGTACGGCATGCCGGTGAGTTCCAGCAGCCCCTGAAGGGTGCCGTCTTCGCCACCACGGCCATGTAACGCGATAAAGACTTTATCGAAGCCCATCGCCTTTAACTGGGTTACGTCAGTCTCTTTCGGATCGACCAGGTGCGCATCCACACCCCCTTCACGCAGGCCCGCCAGTACAGCGGCACCTGAATTCAGGGAAACCTCGCGCTCGGCGGATGTGCCGCCAGACAGGACAGCAATCTTATCAGCCATGATGCTCATCCTCCTGAGTTTGCGGCTTCAGTTTGATTTCAGCTAAGGTACGGGCGATTTTGCCGATATTTCCCGCGCCCTGAATCAGAATTAGATCGTTGCCGGTCAGCACCGGGGCCAGAATTTCAGCCACCTGAGCAGGATCGGAAACCAAAATAGGGTCTACTTTACCGCGTCCGCGGATGGTACGACATAAAGAACGGCTGTCTGCACCAGGAATAGGAGTTTCGCCCGCTGCATAAACATCCAGCATCAGGAGCGTATCCACCTGTGACAGGACGCTGGCGAAATCGTCATACAGGTCACGGGTACGCGTGAAACGGTGCGGCTGGAAGATCATGACCAGATTTTTTTCTGGCCAGCCTGCACGCGCGGCTTTGATCGTCGCGTCCACTTCCGTCGGGTGGTGACCGTAGTCATCAACCAGCATGGCAGTACCGGGTTTACCGTTCACCGCCTCCAGCGGGTATTCACCGAGGAAGTCGAAGCGACGCCCGGTTCCCTGGAAGCTTTCCAGTGCACGAAGAATGGCTTCGTCATCAATGCCTTCTTCTGTCGCCACGGCCACTGCCGCTGCGGCATTCAGGGCGTTGTGACGCCCTGGTGCATTCAGGGTGACATGCAGCAGTTCTTTGTCCTGACGCGCCAGGGTGAAATGCCCCTGCGCACCCAGCTGTTTGTAATCTTCCACGCGGACATCAGCGTCTTCGCTGAAGCCGTAAGTCGTGATTTGACGTCCGACGCGCGGCAACAGCTCGCGAATCACCGGATCGTCTACACACATTACCGCGCGTCCATAGAACGGCAGGTTGTGCAGGAAATTAATAAAGGTCTGCTTTAAGTTCTCGAAGTCGCCCTGGTAAGTATCCATATGGTCGGCTTCGATATTGGTGACGATGGCGACCATCGGCTGCAGATGCAGGAACGACGCATCGCTCTCATCCGCTTCGGCAATTAAATAACGGCTGTGTCCGAGACGCGCATGCACGCCTGCCGCTTTTACCAGACCACCATTGACGAACGTCGGGTCGAGGCCCGCTTCTGCATAAATGCTGGAGACCATCGCCGTGGTGGTGGTTTTGCCGTGGGTTCCGGCAATCGCAATGCCATGTCGAAAACGCATCAACTCCGCCAGCATTTCCGCACGGCGGATCACCGGAATACGCGCTTCGTGCGCGGCCACGATTTCCGGGTTATCAGAGGAGATGGCGCTCGACACGACCACCACGCTCGCATCGCGCACGTTTTCCGGGCGATGATTGAAATAGATAGTCGCCCCAAGCGACGCCAGCTGCTGCGTAACAGGGTTTGGCGCCAGGTCAGACCCGCTGATCTGATAGCCTTCGTTAGCTAACACTTCGGCAATACCGCCCATGCCAGCACCACCGATGCCAACAAAGTGAATGTGCCGGACGCGACGCATCTCGGGCACGATAGAACGCAGTTTTGCCAGTTGTTGTGTATTCATTCTCTAAACGCCATCGACTACTTAAAAAATTCGTGCAGCGCAACACGCGCTGCGAGGGTTAAGCCTGGGCTGCCAGGCTCACTTCTTTTGCCACCCGTTCCGTTGCATCAGGAATAGCGGTCGCGCGTGCGCGTTGCGCCATCTCCAGTAATGCCTCTCTGTTCCAGCCCGCCAGGGTGGTGGCGACCGCATCGGCGGTAAATTGTGGCTGTTCAAATATTTTCGCGGCGCCGGCTTTCTCAAGCGGCAACGCATTCCAGTACTGCTGTCTGTCTTTGTGCTGGAACGGCACAAACAGAGCCGGCAACCCGGCGGCGGCAATTTCGCTCACCGTCAATGCGCCAGAGCGGCAGACCACGACATCGGCCCAGGCATACGCTGCGGCCATGTCGTCGATAAATTCCGTCACTTTATGCTGCGGCTGGCCTTCATCGGCGTAAGCCTGCTCAACCATCTGTTGAGCACCTTTTCCGCTTTGGTGCCAGATTGTCACCGCATCACCCAGCTTTGCTGCAACCTGCGGCATCGTCTGGTTTAAAATGCGTGCGCCCTGAGAGCCGCCAACGACCAGCACACGGACCGGCCCTTCACGACCAGGCAGGCGCGCATCCGGTAATGGCAGCGCCAGCACGTCTACGCGCACCGGGTTACCCACCACGTCCGCCTTCGGGAAGGCTCCCGGGAAAGCCTGCATCACTTTGGTGGCAATTTTCGCCAGCCATTTATTGGTCAGACCGGCAATGCCGTTCTGCTCATGCAGCACCACGGGGATGCCCAATGACCAGGCCGCCAGCCCACCCGGGCCAGAAACATAGCCGCCCATCCCCAGCACCACATCAGGCTTAAAACGCTTCATGATGGCGCGCGCCTGACGCCAGGCGTTGAAAATACGCACCGGTGCCAGAAGCTGGGCCTTAATGCCTTTTCCGCGTAAGCCGGAAATGCGAATAAAGTCGATCTCGATACCGTGCTTCGGTACCAGGTCGGCTTCCATGCGATCCGCGGTTCCCAGCCAGCGTACCTGCCAGCCCTGATCCATTAAATGGTGCGCAACTGCGAGCCCCGGGAACACATGTCCACCGGTACCGCCTGCCATCACCATTAACCGCTTCGGTTGATTCATCGTGAACCTCGTGTAAACGCCTGGGCTTTTTCCAGACGCGTTTCATAATCTATGCGTAACAACATCATGATGGCCGTCGACATAATCAGCAGACTGGAACCACCATAACTGATCAACGGCAACGTCAGGCCTTTGGTCGGCAGCATACCCGCTGCGGCCCCGACGTTAACCAATGCCTGGAAACTAAACCAGATACCTATTGAGCAGGCTAAGAAACCTGAAAAACGGTGATCGATCTCCAGCGCTTTCCGCCCAATCGACATGGCGCGGAAAGCGACGAAGAATACCATTAATAGCGCTAATACCACACCGATATAACCCAGTTCTTCCCCAATAATGGAGAAGATGAAGTCAGTGTGCGCTTCGGGTAAATACTCCAGTTTCTGTACCGAGTTGCCCAGGCCCTGACCCCAGACTTCACCGCGACCAAAAGCCATCAGCGACTGCGTCAGCTGATAACCGCTGCCAAACGGGTCTTCCCACGGGTTCCAGAATGAGGTCACACGGCGGATACGGTAAGGCTCGGCGAGGATCAGCAGCACAACCGCTGAGATACCCATTCCGATGATGGCGATGAACTGCCACAGCTTCGCCCCGGCCAGGAACAGCATTGCCAGCGTGGTGACAAACAGCACGACCACGGTACCAAGGTCAGGCTGCGCCAGCAGTAAGACCGCCAGCACCAGAATAACGCCCATGGGTTTTAAGAAGCCGCGCAGGTTATTACGCACTTCATCCACTTTACGTACCAGGTAGTTAGCCAGGTAGCAGAACAGGGAGAGCTTGGTAAATTCCGCGGGCTGAATACGCAGTGGGCCAAAGGCAATCCAGCGCGATGCCCCGTTTACGGAGCTCCCCACTACCAGCACGATCAGCAGCATAATGATGGAGGCGATCAGCATCGCGGTACTGTGCCGCTGCCAGAACTCCATCGGCAGACGTAATGTCACCAGCGCCAGACAGAACGCCAGGATGATGTACAGGCCATCACGTTTCGCAAACAGGAATGGATCGTTCGCCAGCCGCTGCCCGACAGGCATTGACGCCGAGGTCACCATGATAAAACCAACCGCCGCCAGTCCCAGCGTGAGCCAGAAGAGCGTACGGTCGTACATGACCAGGCTGTCGTTATCTTTTTGACGAGAGCCCATCACCCAGCCTTTGAGTGCCGCAAACACCCACGCCAGAACGCCAAATCCTGGCAGGCGCGGCATTTTCAGGCGAGGGAGAGATAAACGCATCAGCCTAACTCCTTCGCCAGACGGGTAAAGAGATCGCCACGCTGTTCGAAATTCTTGAATTGATCGAGGCTGGCGCAGGCCGGGGAGAGCAGGACCATATCACCCGGCTTCACGCGAGGGGCAATCAGCCGCATCGCCTGCTCCATGGTCTCGGTTTGCTCGGCAATGTCAGGACGCAGCTCAGCCAGCTCACTGCCGTCGCGACCAAAGCAGTACAAGCGGATATTATTCCCGGCGAGATACGGTTTCAGCGTGGAGAAATCCGCCGATTTACCGTCGCCGCCGAGCAGTAAATGCAGGGTACCTTCAACGTGCAGACCGTTCAGGGCGGCCTCGGTACTGCCGACGTTGGTGGCTTTTGAGTCATTAATCCAGCGCACACCGTTGTGCTCCAGCGCCAGCTGAAAACGGTGCGCCAGGCCGTTAAAGGTGGTCAATGCTTGCAGGCTGGACGAACGCGGCAGCCCTACGGCATCCGCCAGCGCCAGCGCCGCCAGAGCATTGGTGTAGTTATGCTGGCCGGTAAGCTTCATCTCTTTCACGTTCAGCACTTTCTCACCCTTCACGCGCAGCCAGGTTTCGCCCAGTTGACGGTTAAGATGATAGTCACCCATGGTAATGCCAAAGCTAATACAGCGATCGTCCGCCCCGCGCACCGGCATGGTCAGGGCGTCATCCGCGTTGACGACGCAGACCTTCGCATTTTCATAAATGCGCAGTTTGGCGGCGCGGTACTGCTGCAGACCAAACGGATAGCGATCCATATGATCTTCAGTAACGTTAAGGATAGTCGCCGCGGCCGCACGAAGGCTGGAGGTCGTTTCCAGCTGGAAGCTGGAAAGCTCGAGGACGTACAATTCACAGCCTTTATCCAGCAGCATTAGCGCTGGCAGGCCAATATTGCCTCCCACACCCACGTTCATGCCCGCCGCTTTCGCCATCTCACCCACAAGGGTGGTGACGGTGCTTTTACCGTTAGAGCCGGTAATCGCGATAACGGGTGCCTGCGCTTCACGGCAGAACAACTCAATATCACCGACAATCTCAACGCCCGCATCGGCCGCGGCGCTGAGTGAAGGATGTGCCAGCGCCATACCGGGGCTGGCGACAATCAGATCGGCTGCCAGCAGCCAGTCATCATTCAGACCACCAAGGTGGCGTTCAACCTGTTCCGGCAGTTTATCCAGACCCGGCGGAGAAACACGCGTATCCATTACGCGAGGCGTCACGCCGCGCGCGAGGAAAAAGTCCACGCAGGAGAGGCCTGTCAGCCCCAACCCGATGATAACGACTTTTTTGCCCTGGTAATCTGCCATGATTAACGTACCTTCAGCGTTGCCAGGCCAATCAGCACCAGCATCAGCGAAATAATCCAGAAGCGCACAATCACGCGCGGTTCCGGCCAGCCTTTCAGTTCATAGTGATGGTGAATCGGTGCCATACGGAAGATGCGCTGACCGCGCAGCTTGAAGGACCCGACCTGCAAAATCACTGAAAGGGTTTCAACCACAAACACCCCACCCATAATCACCAGCAGGAACTCCTGGCGCAGCAGCACGGCAATAATGCCCAGCGCGCCGCCCAGAGCCAGTGAACCGACGTCACCCATAAAGACCTGCGCCGGGTAGGTGTTGAACCACAGGAAGCCCAGTCCAGCCCCGACAATCGCCGTACAGACGATAACCAGTTCGCCTGCGTGTCGCAGGTATGGAATGTGCAAATAGTTAGCAAAGTTCATGTTACCGGTGGCCCACGCCACCAGCGCAAAACCGGCGGCGACGAAGACGGTTGGCATAATCGCCAGGCCATCCAGACCGTCGGTCAGGTTTACGGCGTTACCGGTGCCCACGATGACGAAGTAGGCCAGCAGAATGTAGAACAGCCCCAGTTGCGGCATCACGTCTTTAAAGAACGGCACCACCAGCTCGGTGGCGGGGGTGTCTTTTCCTGCCAGATACAGCGCGAAGGCCACGCCCAGCGCAATCACCGACATCCAGAAGTATTTCCAGCGGGCGATCAGGCCCTTGGTGTCTTTACGCACGACCTTGCGGTAATCATCAACAAACCCAATGATGCCGTAGCCCACCAGCACGGTAAGTACGCACCAGACGTACGGGTTAGAGGGATAAGCCCACAGCAGTACGGAAACAACGATCGCGGTCAGGATCATGATCCCGCCCATGGTCGGCGTACCCCGCTTGCTGAAGTGCGACTCCGGACCGTCGTTACGCACAACCTGACCGAAGGAGAGTTTTTGCAGACGGGCAATCATGCGCGGGCCCATCCACAAAGAGATGAACAGCGCAGTCAGCAGGCTGACAATGGCGCGAAACGTCAGATAGGAAAAGACGTTAAAGCCTGAATAATATTTGACCAAATGTTCGGCCAGCCAAACTAACATGTCCCGTTCTCCTGTAATGCGTGCACAACCTCTTCCATGGCGGCACTACGTGAACCTTTCACTAACACAGTCACAATTTGTTTTTCTGTCATCAATGCCTTAAGGCGTTCAATCAGCGCGGCTTTATCGGCAAAGTGCTCGCCAACACCGCTGGCATGGCTAATCGCCTGGCTCAGTTTTCCGGCGCTCAGCACGCAATCAATACCTGCCGCTTTCGCCGCGTCCCCCACCTGGACATGGCAGGCTTCGCTTTCATCACCCAGCTCAGCCATATCGCCCACCACCAACACGCGATAACCTGGCATCTCAGACAACACCTGCACCGCCGCGGTCATTGAGCCGACGTTCGCGTTATAGGAGTCATCCAGAAGCAGTTTGTTTTCCGCAAGCTGGATCGGGAACAGACGCCCCGGCACGGCGTTTAAATTTGCCAGACCGGTTTTAATCGCCTGATGCGACGCACCAACCGCCATCGACAGCGCCGCTGCCGCGAGCGCATTGGCGATATTATGACGACCCGGCAATGGCAGAAGCACCTCAATGCCCCCGGTTGGGGTATTAAGGGTGAATTCCGTGCCATGCGAAGTCACATGAATATTGGTCGCGGTAAAATCACTGTTGGCCGCGTTCGGCGAGAAGCGCCAGGTCTTGCGGGAACCAATGATCTGTTGCCAGTTCAGCCAGTCATTGTTGTCGGCATTCATAATGGCGATACCGTCTTCCGGCAGGCCGGTATAGATCTCGCCTTTAGCTTTCGCCACGCCTTCCAGCGAACCAAAACCTTCCAGATGTGCAGCGGCCAGGTTATTCACCAGCGCTGCTTCCGGGCGCGTCAGTCTCACGGTCCAGGCGATTTCGCCCTGGTGGTTTGCCCCTAACTCGATCACGGCAAATTCATGCTCTTTGGTCAGGCGAAGTAATGTCATCGGCACGCCGATATCATTGTTAAGGTTGCCTGCTGTATAAAGCGTATTTCCGCACTGGCTCAGGATGGCCGCAGTCATCTCTTTCACAGAGGTTTTGCCTGATGAACCGGTCAGCGCGACGACGCGCGTCGGCACCTGCTGACGAACCCAGGCCGCCAGCTCGCCGAATGCCAGACGGGTATCTTTCACCACGATCTGCGGCAGATCGACCGCGAGTTTACGGCTGACCAGCAGCGCCCCTGCACCATTCTCCCTGGCCTGTTGTGCAAAATCATGCGCGTCAAAACGTTCGCCCTTCAGCGCCACAAACAGACAACCCGGGGTCACTTTGCGGGTATCGGTCGTCACGGCCTCGATGGTCAGATCGTGACCCAGCAGCTCGCCCTGCAGTACCGCAGCGGCCTGACTTAAGGTGATGCTAATCATGCCACGACTCCCAGCAGACGCGCGGCCGTGACGCGGTCCGAATAATCGAGACGACGGTTGCCAACAATCTGATAATCCTCATGGCCTTTCCCGGCCAGCAGCACAACGTCGTTTTCCTGTGCCTGCATGATGGCGTTGGTCACGGCTTCCGCACGGCCTTCCACCACGCGGGCGCGGCCTGCATCCAGCATGCCCGACAGAATGTCGTTAATAATGGCGCGCGGCTCTTCAGTACGCGGGTTGTCATCGGTTACAACCGGAATATCCGCGAACTGTTCAGCAATGGCACCCATCAGTGGACGTTTGCCCTTATCACGGTCGCCACCGCAGCCAAACACACACCAGAGCTTACCGGTGCAGTGCAGACGCGCCGCTTCCAGTGCTTTTTCCAGTGCGTCCGGCGTGTGGGCATAATCGACCACCACGGTCGGTTTGCCCGGCGCGCTGAACACTTCCATACGGCCACATACCGGCTGCAAACGCTCAGCCGTTTCCAGCAGCGCGTTCATCGGATAACCCAGCGCCAGCAGCGTCGCCAGCGCCAGCAGCAGGTTGCTGACGTTAAACGCGCCCATCAGACGGCTTTCAATTTCACCGTCACCCCATGAAGAGGTAAAACGAATGGTGGCGCCACTGTCGTGATAATCCACCGCAACCGCCTTCAGCCAGCGGCCGTGGCAGTTCGGGTTGATATGGTCTTCCATCGACACCGCAACCGCATCCGGCAGCTTCGCCAGCCAGCGGCGACCGACTTCGTCGTCAGCGTTGATGATGGCCTGTCCGCTATGGTGGGTGGAGTAGAGCAGCCATTTCGCCGCTTCGTAATGCTCCATATCACCATGATAATCAAGGTGATCGCGGCTCAGGTTAGTGAATACTGAGGCGGCAAACTTCAGCGCCGCCACGCGGTGCTGCACCAGACCGTGGGAAGAGACTTCCATCGCGGCAAAGGTTGCCCCCTGCCCTGCCAGGCCTGCCAGCACGTGCTGTACGTCGACCGCGGAGCCGGTGGTGTTTTCGGTCGGGCTCACTTTGCCCAACAGACCGTTACCGACAGTTCCCATGACCGCACCGGTTTCACCCAGCAGCTGCGCCCACTGCGCCATGAGCTGCGTGGTCGTGGTTTTGCCGTTTGTACCTGTCACGCCCACCAGACGCAGCCGATCGGACGGTTCGTGATAGAAACGTCCGGCCAGCGCAGAAAGACGCTCGTTTAACTGACTGAGATAGATGACCGGCACCCCGTGCATTTCACGGATTTCACCGTCGGTTGCCTCATCTTTGGCCTCAGCAATAATGGCAGCAACACCTTGCGCAATCGCCTGCGGGATATAACGACGCCCGTCCGCCTGATGACCGACCACCGCCACAAAAAGATCGCCAGAAGCAGCCGCACGGCTGTCCAGTACCATCTCTCGCAGTGCTCGCTCCGGTGCATTAAGCACCCACGGAGCGAGAAGGTCGCGCAAATTACGATCTGCCACCTGTACCCTCGCCTTGATTAATTACAAATTCACTTTTCTCGCCCGTTGCCAGCGCATCCGGTTCGATGTTCATGGTGCGCAACACGCCGCCCATGATGGCCCCGAACACAGGCGCGGAAACGGCGCCGCCGTAGTATTTACCCGCCTGTGGATCGTTAATGACGACCACCAGCGCAAAACGCGGATTACTGGCAGGCGCAACGCCTGCGGTATAGGCAATGTATTTGTTGATGTAACGGCCGTCTGGCCCCACTTTTTTCGCGGTACCGGTTTTGATGGCGATGCGATAGCCTTTGATCGCCGCCTTCACGCCGCCGCCGCCAGGCAGCGCCACGCTTTCCATCATATGAACGACGGTACGAACGATGGATTCCGGGAAGATACGCTCACCCGGAACCGGTGGATCAACTTTGGTAATGGACAGCGGACGATAGACGCCATAGCTGCCAATCGTTGCGTAGACTCGCGCTAACTGTAACGGCGTTACCATTAGCCCGTAGCCGAAAGAGAAGGTGGCCCTCTCTATGTCAGACCACCGTTGTTTTTGAGGATATAAGCCACTGCGTTCTCCGACCAACCCCAAATTGGTCGCCTTTCCAAGCCCAAAACGTGAGTAAGTCTCTACTAACGCTGAGGACGGCATCGCTAACGCCAGCTTTGAAACGCCAACGTTACTCGACTTCTGTAAAACCCCGGTCAGGGTCAATTCGCTGTAGCGCGCCACGTCTTTAATCTCGTGGCCGTTAATACGGTAAGGGATCGTGTTCAGAACCGTGTTTTCATTGACGATGCCACGCTGGAGCGCCGTCATGACCACCATCGGTTTCACCGTGGAGCCCGGTTCGAACACGTCGGTAATCGCCCGGTTACGCATCGCATCTTTTGCGGTGCCGGTAAAGTTGTTCGGGTTATAGGACGGGCTGTTGGCCATCGCCAGCACTTCGCCCGTACTGACGTCCACCAGCACGGCGCTGCCGGATTCCGCCTTGTTGAAGGCGACAGCGTTGTTCAGCTCGCGGTAGACCAATGCCTGCAGACGCTCATCAATACTCAGCGCCAGGTTGTGTGCCGCCTGACTGTCCGTGGAAGAGATATCTTCGATAACGCGGCCGTAGCGGTCTTTACGAACAATTCGCTCGCCAGGCTGGCCGGTGAGCCACTTATCGAAGCTTTTTTCAACGCCCTCAATCCCCTGGCTATCAACGTTGGTAAAGCCAATGAGGTGAGCGGTTACTTCGCCGGAAGGATAGTAGCGGCGGGATTCTTCACGAAGGTGAATACCCGGCAGCTTCAGCTTACGAATGTAGTCCGCCATGTCAGGGTTGACCTGACGCGCCAGATAGATAAAACGCCCTTTTGGATTGGCGTTGACGCGGGAAGCGAGCTGATCCAGCGGCATTTTCAGGGCATCCGAGAGCGCCTTCCAGCGGTTATCAAGCGTAATACCACCCGCATCGTGCAGCTCTTTCGGATCGGCCCAGATGGCTTTAACCGGTACGCTCACGGCCAGTGGACGGCCTGAGCGGTCGGTGATCATCCCGCGGGACGTCGACACTTCCTGAACGCGAAGGGAACGCATGTCGCCCTGTCGAACCAGCATGTCAGGGGCGATGATTTGCAACCATGCCACGCGTCCCAGCAGGAAACCCAGCGCCAGTAAAATGCAGCCGCAAAGCAACGCAAAACGCCAACTGATAAAGTTGGCCTGTTCTTCCTGACGTTTTGGTTTAAGCGTTTTTGCCGCTGCTCTCATGCGTCGCGTTTTCCCTTATTTTTGTACTACAATATTTTCCTGAGAAGGATCAACATGCTGCAATTGCAGCTTTTCCGTTGCGATCCGTTCAACCCGGCTGTGATCGCCGAGCGCATTTTCTTCAAGGATCAGGTTTCGCCATTCAATATCCAGCGCATCGCGTTCCAGTACCATCTGCTCGCGTTGCGCAGTTAACAAGCGTGTGTGGTGGGCAGTCGTGACCACCGTGACGGCCGTGACAATGATGCAAATGAACAGACAGAGTGGCAGTTTCCCAAACCGCAAAAGATCGTCGCCGATCACGCCAGGCAAGGCATGGCGCTCGTTGCTTCCTAACGAATCCTTAACTTTGCTTAGGGTCTCTGTCACTCTGCCGATCATGCGTTCGTCCTCTCTGCAACACGCAGCACTGAACTACGGGCGCGTGGATTCTGTGCCACTTCTTCTTCACCCGGCATCAACTTGCCTAATGCTCGCAACTGACGGCCACCCAGCTTCCTGAGTTGTTCTTCCGTCATCGGCAGCCCCGCTGGAACCTGTGGACCGCGGCTTTGTTCACGCATAAAGCGCTTCACAATGCGGTCTTCCAGCGAATGGAAGCTGATGATGGATAACCGCCCACCCGGGGCCAGCACGTCGAGCGAGCTTTTTAGCGCCAGCTCTATTTCCTCCAGTTCACTGTTTACCCAGATGCGAACCGCCTGGAAGGTACGGGTCGCGGGATGTTTGTGCTTATCTTTCACCGGCGTCGCCGCCGCGATCACCTCGGCCAGCTCTTTCGTGCGGGTCATCGGCTCGATGCGGTTACGCTCAACGATGGCGCGCGCGATACGCTTGCCAAAACGCTCCTCGCCGAAGGTTTTGATCACCCAGGCAATATCCGCTTCGTCCGCGGTCTGTAACCACTCGGCGGCAGACTGACCGCGAGTAGGATCCATGCGCATGTCCAGTGGACCATCGCGCATAAAGGAGAAGCCGCGTTCAGCATCATCAAGCTGGGGTGAAGAGACGCCAAGATCGAGAAGGATTCCGTCGATCTTGCCCGTCAGGCCGCGCTCGGCAACATAATCAGCAAGCGCAGAGAAAGGTCCATGCACGATGGAAAAGCGTGGGTCATCGATGGTTTGCGCAACGGCAATCGCCTGCGGATCGCGATCGATTGCCAGCAGACGCCCTTCCGCTCCAAGCTGGGAGAGGATTAAGCGCGAGTGGCCACCGCGACCAAAAGTGCCATCAATGTAGATGCCGTCCGGACGAATATTCAGGCCGTTAACGGCCTCATCCAGCAGCACCGTTTTATGTTTGTAATTTTCCATCATATTTATAGAGACAAGTCCTGCAGCCGTTCCGATAATGTCGCGGAATCAGACTGCTCAGCGTCGATATCTTCCTTGACCTGTTGATACCAGGTCGTTTCATCCCACAGTTCAAACTTGTTGAACTGCCCGACCAGCATCACTTCTTTGGTCAGACCGGCATGTTGCCGTAACACAGGGGCAATCAGTAACCGGCCTGCGCTATCCATCTGACATTCACTGGCATGTCCCAATAACAACCGCTGCACGCGGCGTTCCTGCGGGTTCATGCTCGACAGTCGCGACAGCTTTTGCTCAATAATTTCCCATTCAGGTAAGGGGTAAAGCAGCAGGCAGGGGGAGTTGATGTCAATGGTGCAAACCATTTGACCCGTAGCGTTCTCAATCAGCTGGTCGCGGTATCGGGTTGGTACCGATAAACGCCCTTTGCTGTCGAGATTGACTAACGTAGCTCCACGGAACATGCCAGTCTCACCCCTCCTCACCACTTTAACCCACAAATTCCCACCTAAAGGAGTTTACGGAGCGAGGGAAAAGCTTGTCAAGCCAGGACTCTCCCTATACAGGCCCGAAAGGCCTCTATTTACAGAGATAAACAGCCCTGGTTAATAACTGCACAACTGGCGAGGCAAAATTAACGTTATGAATATTTGTAAGAAAAAAACCGAATATGCACACTAGCGTTAAGGCTCACTCAATATCATCGCAGATAAATATAAAGTGTCAGTTTGCGACGCGGGCAGCATTTTATGACAGATTCTCAGGGGATAACAGCGCCAGATTCACCCCAGGGCTCGCGAAACGCGGCGGTTGCCGTGCAAGCTGGCACAGGAGAAGGAAAAACGTCTGAATATTCATCGCCGGAAGAGGGTTTGTAACAAAATAATACAAAGACGAGCATTTAAAATCGTTTAAACGTCCTTTAAAGGAACCCTTAAACGCCAAAATGAATTAAGAAAAATAGCAGAAGGTAAATTCGCAAGAATTATCCTAATTTCTCTACGGGAATTATCCCGGCGAATTATTTCGTCAAAAGGGGGCAGATTTCTCCGCCCCGTCATTTCATTTATGGCGGCTCAGAATTCCGCGATGGTAAAGATTACGTTTAATTCGCGTCAGACCCGGCTTCGGTTTACGCGGCTCGTCCAGACTTGCCAGCACAATTTCCAGCACGCGTTCAGCCACATCACGATGGCGTTGAGCCACCGCCAGAACCGGGCACTGGAGGAAGTCGAGCAGCTCGTTATCACCGAAGGTCGCGATGGCCAGGTCGGAAGGCAGTTTACCCTCACGGCGTAAGGTCACATCCATCACCCCCTGCAGCAGAGCAAATGAGGTGGTGAATAGCGCCTGCGGCATCGGGTGCGTTTCCAGCCATTTCTCGAAAAGCTGTGCGGCCGCTTCACGTTCATAGCTGTTGGCATAGAGGTAGTGCACCTCACGGGGATCGTCTTTCCAGGCGGTTCTGAACCCCTGTTCACGCAGGAAGCTGACTGACAGTTCAGGCAGCGCCCCCAGATACAGCACCGTTTCAGCCGGGAAGGTTCTCAGCTCTGCCGCCAGCATCTCGGCATCATCCTGATCGGCACCGACGACGCTCGTGAAATGCTCCCTGTCGAGCGCACGATCCAGCGCCACAATCGGGAATGGGTCGTTCGCCCAGCGTTGATAGAATGGGTGTTCAGGCGGTAAAGAGGTGGAGACGATGATGGCATCGACCTGACGCTGGAGCAGATGCTCAATACAGCGCATCTCGTTGTCGGGCTGGTCTTCCGAGCAGGCAATCAGCAACTGATAGCCACGCTGGCGCGCCTGACGTTCAAGATAGTTGGCGATACGGGTATAGCTGGTGTTTTCCAGATCCGGGATCACCAGGCCAATAGAGCGGGTGCGTCCGGCACGCAGGCCAGCTGCGACAGCATTCGGATGGTAGTTATGTTCACGAACCACCGCCATAACTTTTTCAACGGTCTTATCGCTGACACGGTACTGCTTTGCTTTACCGTTAATCACATAGCTGGCCGTTGTTCGTGACACGCCGGCTAGCCGGGCGATTTCATCCAGTTTCACAATTGCCCCTTAAAAAATGAAAAGAGTCCATGGCCTTGGCAAGGTTATGGTTAAATCTTTTAACATCTAAACGCAGAATAGCCTTCGCGGCAACCGCTTTTATCTCTGTTGTCGGCTGATTACACAAAAAAAAGCCCGGCTTTGGTGACCGGGCAGAAAGAGGCGAACCTTTTAGACAACTAACGCATGATCTTATCGCCGCGTGACAGGCCAACAACCCCCGATCTCGCAACCTCAACAATTTTTGCCACATCCCGCACAGATGCCAGGAAAGCATCCAGCTTGTCACTCGTTCCGGCCAGCTGAACCGTATATATAGAAGGCGTGACGTCTATAATCTGCCCACGGAAGATATCCGTGTTACGTTTCACTTCCTCGCGCCCGTAACCGCTGGCCTGGATTTTCACCAGCATGACCTCTCGCTCAACGTAGGCACCCTGCCCCAGCTCGCTGACGCGCAGAACATCGACCAGCTTATGCAGCTGTTTCTCGATCTGCTCAAGCACTTTGGCATCGCCGACGGTCTGGATGGTCATGCGCGACAGCGTCGGATCGTCAGTCGGCGCAACGGTCAGGCTTTCAATGTTATAGCCGCGCTGTGCAAAAAGGCCAATGACGCGCGACAGTGCGCCAGACTCGTTTTCCAGTAAAACAGATAATATCCGGCGCATATCAGGTTCTCTCCGTTTTGCTTAACCACATTTCATCCATACCACCACCGCGAATATGCATCGGGTATACGTGCTCGGTGCCATCAACAATGACATCCATAAAAACGAGGCGGTTATTTTTAACGTGCTCAAGCGCTTCACCGAGCTTCGTTTCCAGCTCTGCCGGATCGGTCACTCGCATCCCAATATGGCCGTAGGCTTCAGCCAGACGAACAAAGTCAGGCAGTGACGTCATGTAGGACTGAGAGTGACGACCAGAGTAGATCATGTCCTGCCACTGCTTCACCATCCCGAGATAACCGTTATTCAGGTTCAGCACCAGTACTGGCAGCTCATACTGAAGGGCCGTCGACAGCTCCTGGATGTTCATCTGAATACTGCCGTCTCCCGTCACGCAGACGACGGTTTCGTCAGGCAGAGCCAGCTTGACGCCCAGTGCGGCAGGCAAGCCAAAGCCCATCGTTCCTAACCCTCCGGAGTTAATCCAGTGGCGCGGTTTATCAAACGGATAATAAAGGGCGGCAAACATCTGATGCTGACCCACGTCAGACGTCACGTATGCCTCGCCTTTCGTCAGCCGCCAGATAGTTTCGATCACCGCCTGCGGCTTAATGCTGTCGCTTTGCGTGTCATACTTCAGGCACTGACGCGCGCGCCATTGTTCGATCTGCTGCCACCAGTCACGGATCTCATCCAGCGGCTGGGAAGGCGGCTCCTGTGCCAGCAGATCCAGCATTTGCTCCAGCACCTGGCGGGCATCACCGACGATCGGCACATCCGCAGACACCGTTTTCGAAATAGAGGTGGGATCGATATCAATATGAAGCACGGTGGCGTTCGGGCAGTATTTCGCCAGATTGTTGGTGGTGCGATCGTCAAAGCGCACGCCGACGGCAAAGATCACATCGGAATGGTGCATCGTCATGTTGGCTTCATAGGTACCATGCATACCCAGCATCCCCAGAGCCTGACGGTGAGTTGCCGGGAAAGCGCCCAGCCCCATCAGCGACGACGCAACGGGAAGATTGAGTTTCTCGATAAGCTCCCGAAGCTGCCCTTCACAGGCAGAATTGATTGCCCCGCCACCGACATAGACTACCGGTTTTTTGGCGGCCAGCAGCGTTTGCAAGGCACGTTTGATCTGCCCCTTGTGGCCCTGCGTCGTTGGGTTATATGAGCGCATGCTCACCGACTCCGGCCAGACATAAGGAAGCTTGTTCGCCGGGTTCAAGATATCTTTCGGCAGATCGACCACCACCGGGCCGGGACGCCCGCTTGCTGCCAGCCAGAAGGCTTTTTTCAATATCCCGGGGATGTCTTCAGTTTGCTTAACCAGGAAGCTGTGCTTCACAACGGGACGCGAAATCCCCACCATGTCGCACTCCTGAAACGCGTCGTAGCCGATCAGTGACGTCGCCACCTGGCCGGAAAGAATAACCAGCGGGATAGAGTCCATATACGCCGTGGCAATGCCGGTGATGGCGTTTGTCGCGCCGGGACCGGACGTCACTAATACCACGCCTACTTCACCTGTCGCGCGGGCCAGCCCGTCAGCCATATGCACCGCCGCCTGCTCGTGGCGTACTAAAACATGGTCAATGCCGCCTACCGTATGAAGCGCATCATAAATATCCAGGACTGCGCCTCCGGGATAACCGAACACTTGCTTCACGCCCTGATCGATTAACGATCGGACGACCATTTCCGCGCCAGACAACATCTCCATGCTTTGCCTCCAGGCATTTTGTTATAGACGAGCTGCAGAATTCATTTCCGCACCGTCTTACGACTGGGTTAAACCAATCTTATATTTTGCAGAGTGATCGTTACCTTAACCGCTCGTTATGAGGCAGGCAATTAGCAGACCGGGTGAGCTAAACGGTTCGCAAAGCAGAAAAAACAGGTATTAACGAAGGATATGGTCAATTCATCTGGTATTAGAGGATGAGATGATTAATCATCGCTGAAAAGCGCATCGATTCAGGAAATCATCTATTTTTGCGAGCCAGAGAGCAGTAAGAAAAAATTCACAACAGAATAAAATAACAATAACAGAGAAAAAAGCAGGATAAATCACACGCGAAGATGCAATTTATCCTGATGCGCTTATCGACGGCAAATACTGATCAGCAACTCTTCCATCCACTGATGCCCTTTATCCCGACCGGCGGCTTCATGCCAGGAGAGATAGCAGGTACGACTATTCAGCTTGAGCGGCAACGGCAACATTTGCAGTTGTAGTTGACCGGAAAACTCTTCAGCCAGCCAGCGTGGTGCAATAGCCACCAGATGTGTCTGCGAGACCACGTTCAATACGCTGACCATTGCCATTCCCTGATAAGCAACGCTTGCCTGTTTATCCGCCGTGTCATACCACGGCAGGCTAAAGGAAGCATATCTGTCGAGCGCAACAACAGCATGCTGCTCGCTATAAACGTCACTTTCCCGAAGCGGAGAATTGAGTCGGGGGTGTTTTTTACTGGCGACCAACACCATTTCATCTTTAAACAGCGGAACGCAAGAAAATTCAGGACGTCGAAATTCTTCATATCCCAGAACGAACTCAGTCTCCTGGTAGCGTAACTGATGCTCGGTGTTTTGATTTAAGGATGATTTAAAAACCAGATGGATATTGGGAGCGATCTCTTCAACTTTATTATAAATAATCGACGTCAAATAATTATCTAACGGACTGCAAACACAAAGATTGAATACACGCTCACTGCTTAAAGGTTCAAAGCCTGACCCTGGCAGCTCGTTCTGAACCAGCTGCAACGCCTGACGGATAGAGCCGAATAACTGGAATGCCCGTGCGGTAGGCTGTATTCCTCTCCCGTAACGAACGAATAACTCGTCGTTAAACATAACCTTAAGTCTGGCAACAGCATTACTGACCGCGGGCTGAGACATCCCCAACGTATGTGCCGCCCGGGTGATATTCTGCTCCTGCATGACAGCATCAAATACCGTGAGCAGATTAAGGTCCACCGTACGTAACTGCGGTTTAATCCCATCAGTAGTTTGAGGTTGTTTAATATTAATTTCTGGCACTTCTGACTCCACTGTCACGCTACACTCCCTTTGCCAACGTACTGTAATAATTCCGAAGAATATGATTTACCATGCATATACGATCAGCGAAAGAGAATTATTTTAAATTCGGAAAATATAAAGAACAGTTTAGCGAAAATGACTTTTCGCCGCTGACAAACGATAAAATAAACACCACTGCAAATGATATACTTCACTTTAGGATTTGAATGAAACCATAAACTAGACCAATATACAATCGCCAGCGGGTTAATGATGTCTTAAGTATTATTAAACTGTTATTGCAACCCCGATTAAATAAGTTAACAATCTGTAATAACCATAAGAACTCCGAAGTGAGAAAAAACATTCACCGCATTTATAACTTAATGATATCAAACCCATTTGCGTCCCACACAATTGGGTAGCGAACTTTTAATTTATTCATCACAATTATATTCAATTATTTCTGCAACCTTTTTCTCAGTCCAAAATTAGACAATTTGTAGGGTCGGAAAAGCAAAACCCAGCACAATTAGCTAAAGCACATATCCTGTCAACCTGGCCAGCCGGGTGCGTTTTTGCCTGCAGGGGTTGACATGCACAGTCGTATCCAGTACCACTAAAAGCATATTGAATTTAACGGAGCACGATTCATGATTCGCACCATTCGTTTCACCGGTCTACTACTACTAAACGCATCCACTGTGCGCGGTAGACTGGCGGGCGAAATTCAGCGTTGAATCGTCACCAGTAAGACTAAAAACCCGCGCCACTGCGCGGGTTTTTTTATGCTCGTAGCAAGGCGCCCTAAGACTGACAAGGACCTAACCCATGAGCCAGCAAGTCATTATTTTCGATACAACTTTACGTGACGGTGAACAGGCATTACAGGCAAGCCTGAGTGTGAAAGAGAAACTGCAGATCGCGCTGGCTCTCGAACGTATGGGTGTCGACGTGATGGAGGTCGGTTTCCCTGTCTCTTCTCCGGGTGACTTCGAATCCGTGCAGACCATTGCGCGTACCATTAAGAACAGCCGCGTCTGTGGCCTGGCACGCTGTGTGGAAAAAGATATCGATGTTGCAGCCGAGTCGTTGAAGGTTGCCGAAGCATTCCGTATTCATACCTTTATTGCTACCTCTCCTATGCACATTGCCACCAAGCTGCGCAGCACGCTGGATGAGGTCATTGAGCGCGCGGTCTACATGGTCAAACGTGCCCGTAACTACACGGATGACGTTGAATTCTCCTGTGAAGATGCTGGCCGTACGCCGATTGAAGATTTGGCGCGCGTGGTGGAAGCTGCCATCAATGCGGGCGCTAAAACCATCAACATCCCGGACACTGTCGGCTACACCATGCCGTTTGAGTTCTCCAACATCATTACCGGTCTGTATGAACGCGTACCAAACATTGATCAAGCGATTATCTCCGTACATACCCACGATGACCTGGGGCTGGCCGTTGGCAACGCCATCGCTGCGGTGCACGCCGGTGCACGTCAGGTAGAAGGCGCGATGAACGGCATCGGTGAACGTGCAGGTAACTGTTCACTGGAAGAAGTGATCATGGCGATCAAAGTGCGCAAAGACATCATGAATGTGCATACCCGCATCAATCACAACGAAATCTGGCGTACCAGCCAGACCGTCAGCCAGATCTGCAACATGCCCATCCCGGCTAACAAGGCGATTGTGGGTACCGGCGCCTTTGCGCACTCCTCCGGTATTCATCAGGATGGCGTGCTGAAAAACCGTGAAAACTACGAAATCATGACCCCAGAATCCATCGGCCTGAACCAGGTTCAGTTGAACCTGACCTCCCGTTCCGGTCGTGCGGCGGTGAAACACCGTATGGAAGAGATGGGTTATAAGGACAGCGATTACAACATGGATCAGCTGTACGACGCCTTCCTGAAGCTGGCCGATAAAAAAGGTCAGGTATTCGACTATGACCTGGAAGCGCTGGCCTTCATCAATAAACAGCAGGAAGAGCCTGAGCACTTCCGCCTCGATTACTTCAGCGTGCAGTCAGGCTCCAGCGACATTGCGACTGCCTCGGTCAAACTGGCCTGTGGCGAAGACATTAAGGCCGAAGCGGCAAACGGCAATGGCCCGGTTGATGCCATTTACCGCGCAATTAACCGCGTCACCGAGTACGACGTAGAGCTGGTGAAATATGACCTGACGGCCAAGGGCCATGGGGAGAATGCCCTGGGTCAGGTTGATATCGTGGTTACCCACAATGGCCGTCGTTTCCACGGTGTGGGCCTGGCGACGGATATTGTTGAATCCTCCGCGAAGGCGATGGTCCACGTGCTGAACAACATCTGGCGCGCCGCTGAAGTTGAAAAAGAGTTGCAACGCAAAGCTCAGAATAAAGAGAACAACAAGGAAACCGTGTAATGTCGAAGAATTACCATATTGCTGTGTTACCGGGTGACGGTATTGGCCCGGAAGTGATGGCACAGGCGCTGAAAGTACTGGAAGCCGTTCGTTCGCGTTTTGCGATGAAAATCTCCACCAGCCACTATGATGTGGGCGGTATCGCCATCGATAATCACGGTACTCCGCTGCCAAAAGCGACCGTTGAAGGGTGTGAAAATGCGGATGCAGTGCTGTTTGGCTCCGTGGGTGGCCCTAAATGGGAACACCTGCCGCCCGCCGGGCAGCCTGAGCGCGGCGCGCTGCTGCCACTGCGTAAACATTTTAAATTGTTCAGCAACCTGCGTCCGGCGAAGCTGTATCAGGGGCTGGAAACGTTCTGTCCTCTGCGTGCAGATATCGCGGCTAACGGCTTTGACATCCTGTGCGTGCGTGAACTGACCGGCGGGATCTACTTCGGGCAGCCTAAAGGGCGCGAAGGCAGCGGTCAGCATGAAAAAGCCTTTGATACCGAGGTCTATCACCGTTTTGAAATTGAACGTATCGCCCATATCGCCTTTGAGTCGGCGCGCAAACGTCGTCATAAAGTGACGTCTATCGATAAAGCGAACGTTCTGCAGTCTTCTATTTTGTGGCGTGAAATCGTCAGTGAAGTCGCGAAACAGTATCCGGATGTCGAACTGTCCCATATGTACATCGACAACGCGACCATGCAGCTGATTAAAGATCCGTCGCAGTTTGACGTTCTGCTGTGTTCCAACCTGTTCGGCGATATTCTCTCGGACGAGTGCGCAATGATCACAGGCTCTATGGGGATGTTGCCATCAGCCAGCCTCAATGAAGAGGGATTTGGCCTGTACGAACCTGCTGGCGGCTCCGCGCCCGATATCGCTGGCAAAAACATTGCCAACCCGATTGCGCAGATCCTCTCCCTGGCCTTGCTGTTGCGCTACAGCCTTGATGCCGGTGATGCAGCAACCGCAATTGAAAACGCCATTAACCGTGCGTTAGAAGAAGGTGTCCGTACCGGTGATTTAGCACGCGGCACGGCGGCAGTCAGTACCGATGAAATGGGCGACATTATTGCCCGCTATGTCGCTGAAGGGGTGTAATCATGGCGAAAACGTTATATGAAAAATTGTTTGATGCGCACGTAGTTTACGAGGCACCGAACGAAACCCCACTGTTGTATATCGATCGCCATCTGGTGCACGAGGTTACCTCCCCTCAGGCATTCGACGGACTGCGTGCGCATAAGCGCCCGGTGCGCCAGCCTGGTAAAACCTTCGCGACAATGGATCACAACGTCTCCACGCAAACCAAAGATATCAATGCGTCGGGTGAAATGGCGCGTATCCAGATGCAGGAGCTGATCAAAAACTGCAATGAATTTGGCGTCGAGCTCTACGATCTGAACCACCCGTATCAGGGTATCGTCCACGTAATGGGGCCAGAACAGGGCATCACCCTGCCAGGCATGACTATTGTCTGCGGTGACTCCCACACGGCCACCCACGGCGCGTTTGGGGCCCTGGCGTTCGGTATTGGTACCTCTGAAGTTGAACATGTTCTTGCGACGCAGACCCTGAAACAGGGCCGCGCCAAAACCATGAAGATTGAAGTGAAAGGCAAAGCGGCCCCGGGCATTACCGCCAAAGACATCGTGCTGGCCATCATCGGTAAAACCGGCAGCGCAGGCGGCACCGGTCACGTGGTTGAATTCTGCGGTGAAGCCATCCAGGCACTGAGCATGGAGGGCCGTATGACGCTCTGCAACATGGCCATTGAGATGGGGGCAAAAGCGGGCCTGGTTGCGCCAGACGAAACAACCTTCAGCTATGTGAAGGGCCGTCTGCACGCGCCGAAAGACCAGGATTTTATTGAGGCAGTTGCGTACTGGAAAACCCTGAAAACCGACGATGGTGCGACGTTTGACACCGTGGTTACGCTGCAGGCGGAAGACATTGCGCCACAGGTCACCTGGGGAACCAACCCGGGCCAGGTGATTTCCGTTAACGATAACATTCCTGACCCGGCCTCTTTCAGCGATCCGGTCGAGCGCGCCAGTGCGGAAAAAGCGCTGGCCTATATGGGTCTGAAGCCAGGCATTCCGTTGACTGACGTGACCATTGATAAAGTGTTTATCGGCTCCTGCACCAACTCCCGTATCGAAGATTTACGCGCGGCGGCCGAGATTGCCAAAGGCCGTAAAGTGGCACCTGGCGTTCAGGCGCTGGTTGTGCCGGGCTCTGGCCCGGTGAAAGCCCAGGCGGAAGCTGAAGGCCTGGATAAGATCTTTATCGAAGCCGGCTTCGAATGGCGCCTGCCTGGCTGCTCCATGTGCCTGGCCATGAACAATGACCGCCTGAATCCTGGCGAGCGTTGTGCCTCCACCAGTAACCGTAACTTTGAAGGCCGTCAGGGCCGCGGTGGGCGTACTCACCTGGTCAGCCCGGCAATGGCCGCCGCTGCGGCAGTGACCGGTCATTTCGCCGATATTCGCAGCCTGAAATAAGGAGACAATCATGGCAGAGAAATTTACCCAACATACGGGCCGGGTTGTCCCACTGGACGCGGCTAACGTCGACACTGACGCCATCATTCCAAAGCAGTTTTTGCAGAAGGTGACCCGTACCGGGTTTGGCGCGCATCTGTTTAACGACTGGCGCTTCCTGGACGACAAAGGCGAAGTGCCCAATCCCGAGTTCGTGCTGAACTTCCCGGAATTTAAAGGCGCATCGATTCTGCTGGCGCGTGAAAACTTTGGCTGCGGCTCTTCCCGTGAACATGCACCCTGGGCGCTCACCGACTACGGGTTTAAAGTGGTTATCGCCCCAAGCTTTGCCGATATCTTCTACGGCAACAGCTTCAATAACCAGCTGCTGCCGGTGACGCTGAGCGATGCGCAGGTGGTCGAATTGTTCGCCCTGGTGAAGGCAAATCCTGGGATTTCGTTTGAAGTGGATCTGGAAGCGGAAGTGGTGAAAGCGGGTGATAAATCCTACAGCTTCAGCATTGACGCCTTTCGTCGTCACTGCATGCTGAATGGCCTGGACAGTATTGGCCTGACGCTGCAGCACGAAGATGCCATCTCCGCCTATGAGCAAAAACAGCCTGCGTTTATGGGGTAGGCTGCGTACCATCCCGGTGAAGCTCAACATCGCCCAACATAATGGGTGCAGTACACCCTCAGTGTTAATTGATGTGGGACTCTCCACTGTTTGCCTCTTGCGTCAGCCTGAGGCAAACAGCCTTGGCTGACGCCACGCGCGCTATGCGCCTTCTCAGACCCTGTCAGAAAATCGTTTTATTTCGTGAAGCCGCCTTTCAGAATCACACATCTTTTACCCGGCAGGTTAGCACCAGCGTCACCACGGAAATGGCCGCAATCATCCAGTACACTGACGCGTGGCCGTAGGTTTGCGACAACGCCCCCTGAATCACCCCTGCCAGAATAACGCCCGTTGAAATGCTGTTGGTAAAGAGCGTAGTGGCAGAGCCTGCCCGTCCCGGCATTAAGTCCTGGAACCAGAGCATCCCAATCCCGGCCACGATGCCAATAAACACGGCGTTAAACAGCTGCAGCGCAAGCAGTGCTTCGCGCGAATGGAAGACGATCAGCCCCAGATAAAAAAGCACTCCCGCCGCCACGGCGACGATCATCATGCGGCGCTTTCCAAAACGCTTAACGTAATAACCCGCCAGGATCATCGCCGGAATTTCCAGGCCGGCAGCCGTCCCCATCAGGATCCCCGCAAGCTTGTCCGGCAACCCCAGATCGCTGCTGATCCACAGCGGCATATCAATGATGTACATGGTGTTGCAGGTCCACATCAGCATGGACGCGATAAACAGCATGCGGACGTTTTTATCCTGCCAGCCACTCACCTGGGTGATGGGTTTATCCGTCGTCTGCTCCACTCGCGCCACCGAGGGTAGCGCAAAGGCAATCAATATCAGGCTGATGACAAAAATGCCGGCAGCGATGGAAAACATGGTGGTAAAGCCATAGTTCAGCGCCAGCATAAACGCCAGCGGCGGGCCGATCACCCAGGCCAGAGAGAGCTGCGCACGCATGACCGAGCTGAACATCACCACTTCCCGCGCCGAGTTATCCGCGTATTCACGGGCCAGCGCGAACAGCTGCGGCATGGCGGTATTGGCGAGCGACGCCAGAAGCACGCCGCAGGTAATCAGCGTCAGGTAATGGCGATTGAAGGCAAACAGCAGCGCATTACCCACGGCCATGGCGCAACAAAAGAGGATCAGTTTGCGACGATCGCCCCGATTGTCCGATCGTTTTGCCAGTGCCAGACTGACCAGGATCCCGGCGATGGCGTTCACGGTATAAAACAACCCCACCCAAAACGGCTGCGCCCCCACCTCACGGCTGAGAAACAGACTCAGCGTCGGAGCCTGCAATGCCCCTGCCACGCCCATCATAAAGGCCACCAGCATAAAAGCGGCATACACGCCGTTCAGGCGTCGCCCCATCGTCATCAACCAGAGCATGCGCAAGTCCTTGTGAAAGCGAATCGAAAGTGGGTGAATAGTAAACGAAAAAAGCCAGCAAAAACATTTTGCTGGCGGGTGATAAGCACCAATACTCAGTCACACATGATCGAGGCGAGTTAGCAAGAAGAGGTCGGTTTCGTAACGTCCCACTGCATCAGATCTTCCAGGATTTTCAACCGTTGCTCTGCACACTGGCGGGCCAGCCAGGACGCTCCCTGCGTCGCTGAAAAATAACGCTGATAAAACTGACGTGCGGTAGACCTCTTCATAATTTACCTCCTCACTTCATCGGGAAGAATTATTGGCCTAATATAGGGATTAATAAATTGCTGATTTTTTGTCAGGAGTTCCCCTTTTATGCCCTCTGGTCGTCTGCAACAACAATTTATCCGCCTCTGGCAATGCTGCGAGGGGCGATCGCAGGAGACCACGCTGAACGCGCTGGCGGACCTGCTCAGCTGTTCGCGCCGGCACATGCGCACGCTGCTTAATACCATGCAGCAGCAGGGCTGGCTCAACTGGGAGGCCGAGGCGGGTCGCGGAAAACGCTCGCGCCTGACCTTCCTGTATACCGGGCTGGCGTTGCAGCAGCAGCGGGCGGAAGACCTGCTGGAACAGGACCGCATCGACCAGCTGGTGCAGCTGGTGGGGGACAAAGCGGCAGTACGCCAGATGCTGGTGTCGCATCTCGGGCGCAGCTTCCGTCAGGGTCGCCACATTCTGCGGGTGCTCTACTATCGACCGATGAAAAACCTGTTACCCGGCACGGCGTTACGCCGCTCTGAAACCCATATGGCCCGACAAATATTCAGCGGCCTGACGCGCATAAATGAGGAAAATGGGGAACTGGAAGCGGATATTGCGCACCACTGGCAGCAACTTTCTCCTCTTCACTGGCGCTTCTTTCTACGTCCTGGTATTCATTTCCATCACGGCCGCGAGCTGGAGATGGTCGATGTGATTGCCTCTTTAGAGCGCGCCTGCACGCTACCGCTCTATTCCCATATTTCACGCGTTCACTCCCCTACGGCATGGACACTGGATGTTGAACTGTCTCAGCCGGACAAATGGCTTCCGTGGCTGCTGGGCTATGTACCGTCGATGATTTTGCCCGGTGAATGGGAGTCGATGAATAATTTTGCCAGCCTGCCGATTGGCACCGGCCCCTACTCTGTATCGCGCAATAACAACAACCAGCTGAAAATCCGCGCTTTTGATGACTATTTTGGCTACCGGGCGCTGATCGACGAAGTGAACGTGTGGGTATTACCGGATCTCAACGAAGAGCTGAGCGCCGGGCTGACGCTGGAAGGGCCTACCACGGGCGAAAAGGCCGTGGAGAGCCGGCTCGAAGAAGGGTGCTACTACCTGCTGTTCGACAGCCGTACCCATCGCGGGGCAAACCATGAAGTGCGTAAATGGATAAGCCACGTGTTGTCGCCCTCCAGCCTGATTTATCATGCGGAGGAGCAGTACCAGACCTACTGGTTCCCGGCGTATGGTCTGCTTCCTCGCTGGCATCACGCCCGTCCGACATACTGCGACAAGCCTGCCGGGCTGGAGTCCATCACCCTGACCTACTATCGCGAGCACGTTGAACACCGCTTTATCGCCAGAATCATGACCCGACTGCTGGCCGCCGTTGGGGTGAGGCTGGATGTCAAAGAGGTGGATTACGATGAATGGCATCAGGGAGAAATCGTCAGCGACATCTGGCTCAACAGCGCCAACTTTACCCTGCCGCTTGATTTCTCGCTCTTCTCTCATCTGTATGAGGTCCCGCTTATCCAGCACTGCATAGACCGGGACTGGCAGCAGGACGCGGCACGCTGGCGCGCCGGCGACATGAATCTGGCCTCATGGTGCCAGCGGTTGCTGGCTGAACAAGCGATCGTGCCGTTGATCCACCACTGGCTGATGATCCAGGGGCAGCGTAGTATGCGCGGTGTCAGAATGAATACGCTGGGCTGGTTTGATTTTAAATCCGCCTGGTTTTCGCCGCCGGAGCCATAACACTTTCGTAATATTTGCCAAATCATTACAATAGCGCCGTTCTCAACGGGGTGCTGCATCACTGATGTGCGCTGAGATAATACCCGTCGAACCTGATCCGGATAACGCCGGCGAAGGGATTTGAGGCTGTCACTCAAAATCCTTTGCCACTCAACCTTGAGGTGCAAAGTGTTAAAAAAAGTTCTCCCCCTTCTGGCGCTGTTTGCGCTGCCTGCTGTCGCGAAGCCCGTCCTGACGGTCTACACCTACGACTCCTTCTCAGCCGACTGGGGTCCGGGTCCGGTGGTGAAAAAAGCCTTTGAAGCTGACTGTCAGTGCGAACTGAAGTTCGTGGCGCTGGAAGATGGCGTCTCGCTGCTTAACCGCCTGCGCATGGAAGGCAAAAACAGTAAAGCCGATGTGGTGCTTGGGCTGGATAACAACCTGCTGGAGGCCGCCTCGAAAACCAGACTGTTTGCCAAAAGCGGCGTCGCCACCGATGCCGTCAGCGTCCCGGGCGGCTGGCAGAACGACACCTTTGTGCCGTTCGATTACGGTTACTTCGCGTTTGTTTACGACAAAAACAAGCTTAAAAACCCGCCGAAAAGCCTGAAGGAACTGGTCGAAAGCGAGCAGAAATGGCGCGTTATTTATGAAGATCCTCGCACCAGTACGCCAGGCCTGGGTCTGCTGCTGTGGATGCAGAAAGTCTACGGCGATGACGCTCCGCAAGCGTGGCAGAAGCTGGCCGCCAAAACCGTCACCGTGACAAAAGGCTGGAGCGAAGCCTACGGTCTGTTCCTGAAAGGGGAAAGTGATCTGGTTCTGAGCTACACCACCTCCCCGGCTTACCACATCATCGCCGAGAAGAAAGACAATTACGCCGCCGCCAGTTTTGCTGAAGGGCACTATCTGCAGGTCGAAGTGGCAGCCCGCACGGCATCCAGCAAACAGCCCGAACTGGCCGAGAAGTTCCTGAAATTTATGGTCTCCCCGGCATTCCAGAACGCCATTCCAGCGGGTAACTGGATGTACCCCGTGACCAGCGTGACGTTGCCAGCGGGCTTTGAGAAACTGACCAAACCGCAAACCTCGCTGGAGTTTACGCCTCAGCAGGTTGCCGCGCAGCGAGCAGCATGGGTAAGTGAATGGCAACGCGCCGTCAGCCGTTAATTCCCGGCTGGTTAATTCCTGGGCTGCTCGCCGCCGTATTGATGGTGGCGGTCAGTCTGGGCGCATTCCTTGCCTTGTGGTTTAACGCGCCAGAGAGCGACCTGTTCGCGCTCTGGCACGACAGTTATCTCTGGCACGTTATCCGTTTCTCTTTCTGGCAGGCCTTTCTCTCTGCGCTGCTGTCGGTTATCCCCGCCATTTTCCTGGCACGCGCGCTTTATCGCCGCCGTTTCCCCGGCAGGCAGGCCCTGCTGCGCCTGTGCGCCATGACGCTGATCCTGCCGGTCCTGGTGGCCGTGTTTGGCATCCTGAGCGTCTATGGCCGTCAGGGGTGGCTGGCTTCACTTTTCAGCCTGCTGGGTCTGGAGTGGCGCATCTCGCCCTACGGACTGAAGGGCATTCTGCTGGCGCACATCTTTTTCAATATGCCGATGGCGACCAGACTCTTTTTACAGGCACTGGAAAACATCCCCGGTGAACAGCGCCAGCTTGCCGCCCAGTTGGGCATGCGCGGCGTATCCTTCTTCCGCCTGGTCGAATGGCCGTGGCTGCGTCGTCAGATCCCGCCGGTTGCGGCTCTGATCTTTATGCTCTGTTTCGCCAGTTTTGCCACCGTGCTTTCACTCGGCGGCGGCCCGCAGGCCACCACCATCGAACTGGCAATTTACCAGGCGCTCAGTTACGACTATGACCCCGGCCGCGCCGCGCTGCTGGCGATGGTGCAGATGGTTTGCTGCCTGTGCCTTGTGCTGCTGAGCCAGCGTCTGAGCAAAGCCATCCCGCCGGGCAGTAATCAGATAACCGGCTGGCGCGACCCGCAGGACAGCATGCATAGCCGGATCGCTGACCTGCTGCTTATCACGCTGGCGCTGCTGCTGCTGCTTCCGCCGCTGATGGCCGTCATCGTCGATGGCCTGAACCTGAATCTCGTTACCGTGTTGCAGCAGCCCGTTCTCTGGCAGGCAACGTGGACCTCGTTACGGATCGCGCTGGCCGCCGGGCTGCTGTGTGTCATGCTGACCATGATGCTTTTATGGAGCAGCCGCGAGCTTTACGCGCGTCAGGCCCGTAAAGCCGGGCATGCCCTGGAGCTGACAGGCATGCTGATCCTGGCGATGCCCGGCATTGTACTGGCGACGGGGTTCTTTTTACTGTTCAACAGCACTATTGGCCTGCCGGAAAACGCTGACGGCATCGTGATTTTCACCAATGCCCTGATGGCGATCCCCTACGCGCTGAAGGTGCTGGAAAATCCGATGCGAGACATCAACAGCCGCTACGCGCTGCTGTGCCAGTCGCTCGGTCTGCAGGGCTGGCAGCGGCTAAAGATTATCGAACTGCGTGCGCTGAAACGCCCGCTGGCCCAGGCCCTGGCCTTCGCCTGTGTGCTCTCAATTGGTGATTTTGGTGTCGTGGCGCTCTTCGGTAATGAAGATTTCCGCACCCTCCCGTACTGGCTGTACCAGCAAATTGGCTCCTATCGTAGCCAGGAGGGAGCCGTCACGGCGCTGCTGTTACTGATGCTCTGCTTTGCCTTATTTACCGTTATCGAAAAACTTCCGGGGCGTAATGTTAAAACTGACTGATGTAACCTGGCTCTACCAGCATCTGCCAATGCGCTTCTCCCTTTCGGTTCGTCAGGGAGAGATGATTGCGGTTCTGGGTCCGAGCGGGGCCGGAAAGAGTACTTTGCTCAATCTGATTGCCGGTTTTCTGCAACCGACGAGCGGGTCGATAGTGATTGAAAACCGCGACCATACGCGCACGCCACCCGCCCGACGTCCGGTGTCGATGCTGTTCCAGGAAAACAATCTGTTCATGCATCTGACGGTGCGGCAAAACATCGCCCTGGGTATGGATCCTGGCCTGAAACTCAACGACGGTCAGCGCCAGAAGCTGGAGCTGATTGCCGCTCAGATGGGCATTACCGCGTTTATTGACCGCCTCCCTGAAGCGCTCTCCGGCGGGCAGCGTCAGCGGGTGGCGCTGGCGCGCTGCCTGGTGCGCGAGCAGCCCATACTGCTTCTGGATGAGCCCTTCTCTGCACTCGATCCTGCCTTGCGCCAGGAGATGCTTACCCTGGTGCAGGACGTGTGCCAGCGTCAGCAACTGACAATGCTGATGGTTTCGCACAGCATTGAGGATGCCGCGCGGATTGCGCCACGATCGGTGGTCATTGCAGAAGGGCGAATTGCCTGGGATGGCGGCACTGAGGAACTGCTCAGCGGTCACGCAGGGGCGTCTTCATTGTTGGGCATTAGTGCGGGCTGACCCTCTCCCACGGGAGAGGGAAACAGATTAACGGCTCACCACCTTCAAGAGGATTTCACCGTACACCGGCATCAGCGGGTGGCGAATCAGGGCGACCAGCGCCACCACGGCAACCCCCAGCATTAACGGCGCGAGCCACAACAGGCGCGAGCGTGGCAGATAACGCGTCAGGCGATCAACATTTGCTTTCGCGCTGCGCCACAGTCGCCAGCACAACCAGGCAGCGATCCACAACAGCAGGGCCGTAGCCAGCAACAACCACTTAAACTCACCGCTTTGCATTCCGTCAGGAATATCAACGGTGGCCCCAGCCAGGATCCCCGGCAGAAAGTAGAACGGCGGCCAGAAAACACAGCCGATGATGTTCGGCACCACGAATTTCGCAACAGGCAGATCCAGCATCCCCGCGACCATCGGCACCAGCGGACGCGTTGGTCCAACAAAGCGACCGACGAGGATCGTGAACATGCTGTGTTGATGCAGCGCGTGTTCGGTTTTATCCAGCAAGGCTTTGTTCTTTTTCATGAACGACCAGCGGTGCAGCGGTTTCTTAAAGCGCCAGCCCAGCCAGAAGGAGATCCAGTCCCCCAGTAAACAGCCGATAATCCCCGCCATCCACGCCTGCCAGAAATTCACTTCACCGCTGCCAATCAACGCGCCCAGCCCCGCCATCATCACCGTGCCGGGGAGGATCAACCCAACAAGTGCAAGCGATTCCAGAAACGCCACCAGCGCAACGGCGATAAGCGAATACATAACGGACTGGGTGATAAAATGTTCCAGCAATGCCTGCATAACTATTCCGGTCAGAAAACGAATCAGGGATTCTGCTTAGCGCCCTGCACCGCGTCAAGACAACAATTGTCTGAATAGTTTACAGGTTGCTTCCACAGTTCACCTGCTTGTTTATCTTTTTTTACCGTTTATTCACATCCTGCCCGGAATTCACTGGGGCTGGCACCGGTGCATTTTTTAAATACCCGCGAGAAATAGAGCTGGTCTTCAAAGCCCACATTGCGCCCCACGGTGGCAATGGGCATGCGGGTGGTGCTGAGCAGGAGCTTCGCCTGGCTGATACGCTGGTCCTCACGCCAGCTCAGGACGCTAACGCCCAGTTGCTGACGGAACAGATGTGACAGCCGCGACGGTGAGAGACACACATGCTGGGCGACGCTGGCGATATCGAACTGGCTGTCGGCCAGATGGTCGCTGATGTACTGGCAGGCGTCGCGCACGCGGTTGTCCAGCGGAGGATTAAGTGACGCGTTTATCGCCTCCATCCGGCGCAACAGCACCTGTTCAAGCAGGTTAATCGCCAGCAGTTCGGCATACCGGCCACCCGCCTGCCCCGCTTCAATAATTTGGGCAAAGAGTTCGCGGAACTGAGACAGATGAACCTCGTCCGGGCGATAAAAACCGGTGTGCGCAAAAATTGCCGGCCACGAGAGCCACTCCTGCCAGTAGGCGCGCGGGCGGAAGTAGACCCACTGGTGATACCACTCTTTGGCCTCCGGGTGGCGCCCGTAGTGGTGGATCTCCCCCGGCGGAAACAGCAGCATATCGCCCGGACGGCAGACAAACTGCTGATCGTTATTTTTGATAATCCCTTCCCCACGCACCGTCAGGTTCAGAATATACCCTTTCATCCCGAGCGGTCGGTCGACGTAAAAATCGAGATATCCCTCAGCCTCGATAGGGGTCAGCCCCGCCACCAGGTGAGCATTAAACGAGTAGCCCGGTAATAAGGGATCGTTTTGCGTTTCGGCCATAGATTCAGTTCTCCCAAGGGTCCTGAAGGAAACCAATTGTCCATATCGATAAAAGCAGTATAAAAATGGCCCGCGAAAAGATCCAAAAAGCATCACGCCTCTTTTACGTCCGCCATGTTTCAGCCTTTCCCCCTGATTTATCCGCCCACGGGGGCAGATCAGCAGTAACAAAAGTGTCTATAAGTGCGGCAGAAATGTCCACATTGATTATTTGCACGGCGTCACACTTTCTATTGCAACAGCAATTTAGTCCATAAGATTAGCGGATCCTGCCTGACGATTTTCGCCTCCAGTCTCTAATGTTCTCTCATACCTGTTTTTTGATGGAGCAACACCATGGCAATTGCGATTGGCCTCGATTTTGGCAGCGACTCGGTTCGCGCTCTGGCAGTGGACTGTACAAGCGGCCAGGAAATAGCAACCAGCGTTGAGTGGTACCCGCGCTGGCAAGAGGGGCGCTACTGCGATGCGCCAAATAACCAGTTCCGTCACCATCCACGTGACTACATTGAGTCGATGGAAGCGGCAATCAAAACCGTGCTGGCTGAACTGACCGACGCACAGCGGGCAGAGATCGTCGGGATTGGCGTCGACAGTACCGGCTCAACGCCTGCCCCTGTGGATGCCGAAGGCCATGTTCTGGCGCTGCGTCCGGAGTTTGCTGATAACCCGAACGCCATGTTCGTGCTGTGGAAAGATCACACCGCCGTTGAAGAGGCCGAGGCCATTACCCGCTTGTGTCACCAGCCCGGTAAAACGGACTACTCGCGCTACATCGGCGGTATTTACTCCAGTGAATGGTTCTGGGCCAAGATCCTCCACGTAACCCGCGCGGACGCATCCGTTGCGCAGGCCGCGGTATCGTGGATTGAACTGTGCGACTGGGTACCAGCCCTGCTCTCCGGTACCACGCGTCCGCAGGATATCCGCCGCGGCCGCTGCAGCGCCGGACACAAATCCCTGTGGCATGAAAGCTGGGGTGGCCTGCCACCGGCGGCGTTCTTCGATGAACTCGATCCCGTCATCAACAAGAGTCTGCAATACCCGCTGTTTACCGACACCTTCACCGCCGATATTCCGGTGGGTACGCTTTGTGAAGAGTGGGCGACGCGCCTGGGTCTGCCGCAAAACGTGGCGATCTCCGGCGGGGCGTTTGACTGCCACATGGGCGCGGTGGGCGCTGGCGCCCAGCCAAACACGCTGGTGAAGGTAATCGGCACCTCCACCTGCGACATTCTTACCGCGGATAAAGCCAGCGTAGGCGATCGGGCGGTAAAAGGCATCTGCGGCCAGGTTGACGGTAGCGTCGTACCGGAGTTTATCGGTCTGGAAGCGGGTCAGTCCGCCTTTGGCGATATCTACGCCTGGTTTGGCCGCGTGCTGGGCTGGCCGCTGGATCAGCTGGCGGCGGCGCATCCTGAGCTGAAGACCCAGATTGCCGAAAGTAAAAAGCAGCTTTTGCCGCAGCTCACCGCCGCGTGGGCAAAGAATCCTTCTCTCGATCACCTGCCGGTGGTGCTCGACTGGTTCAACGGTCGCCGTACGCCATTTGCCAACCAGCGCCTGAAAGGGGTGATCACCGATCTTAACCTCGCCACCGACGCGCCAGCGCTGTTTGGCGGCCTGATTGCCGCAACTGCCTTTGGGGCGCGCGCCATTATGGAGTGCTTCACCGAGCAGGGCATCGACGTCAACAACGTGATGGCACTGGGCGGCATCGCCCGTAAAAACCCGGTAATCATGCAGGCCTGTTGTGACGTGCTGAACCGTCCACTGCAGATTGTCGCCTCCGATCAGTGCTGCGCCCTCGGTGCAGCGATCTTCGCGGCCGTTGCGGCAGGCGTTCATGCCGATATCCCGACCGCGCAGCAGCACATGGCGAGCGCTGTCGAAAATACCCTCCAGCCGCGTGCTCAGCAGGCGCAGCGTTTTGAACAGCTTTATCAGCGCTATCAGCAATGGGCAAAAAGCGCCGAACTTCACTATCTCCCTGTCGCCGCCCCGGCCAAACACACCGCGGACACTACGGCAACCCTGACACATTAAGGACACAATAATGACCATTTTTAATAATTATGAAGTGTGGTTTGTCATTGGCAGCCAACATCTGTACGGGCCGGAAGCGCTGCAACAGGTGACGAAACATGCTGAGCACGTGGTCAACGCGCTCAATGCAGAGGCTAAACTGCCGTGCAAACTGGTGCTCAAACCGCTCGGCACGACCCCGGATGAGATCACGAACATCTGCCGCGACGCGAACTACGACGATAAATGCGCCGGCATGGTAGTGTGGCTGCACACCTTCTCACCGGCCAAAATGTGGATCAACGGTCTGGCCATCCTCAATAAACCACTGATGCAGTTCCATACCCAGTTCAACGCGTCCCTGCCGTGGGACAGCATTGATATGGACTTTATGAACCTGAACCAGACCGCGCACGGCGGCCGCGAGTTCGGCTTTATCGGCGCACGTATGCGCCAGCAGCATGCGGTCGTCACCGGCCACTGGCAGGATCAGCATGCGCAAAAACGTATCGGCTCCTGGATGCGCCAGGCGGTGTCCCGACAAGATACTCGTCACCTGAAAGTGGTGCGTTTCGGCGACAACATGCGTGAAGTGGCGGTCACCGACGGCGATAAAGTTGCCGCACAGATTAAATTTGGTTTCTCGGTGAATACCTGGGCCGTGGGCGACCTGGTGCAGGTGGTGAATGAAATCAGCGATGGCGACGTAAGCGCGCTGGTCGACGAATACGAAAGCAGCTACCGTCTGACGCCTGCGGCACAAATTCACGGTGACAAACGCCAGAACGTGCTGGATGCAGCACGTATCGAACTGGGCATGAAACGCTTCCTGGAACAGGGTGGCTTCCATGCTTTTACCACCACCTTTGAAGACCTCCACGGTCTGAAACAACTGCCCGGCCTGGCGGTACAACGTCTGATGCAGCAGGGCTACGGCTTTGCCGGCGAAGGCGACTGGAAAACTGCCGCTCTGCTTCGCATTATGAAAGTGATGTCAACCGGTCTGCAGGGCGGCACCTCCTTTATGGAGGACTACACCTACCACTTCGAAAACGGCAACGACCTGGTACTGGGCTCGCATATGCTGGAAGTGTGTCCTTCCATTGCCGTTGAAGAGAAACCGATCCTCGACGTGCAGTACCTTGGCATTGGCGGAAAAGCCGACCCGGCACGTCTGATCTTCAACACCCGTACCGGTCCTGCCATCAACGCCAGCCTCATTGACCTGGGCGACCGTTTCCGCCTGCTGGTGAACTGTGTGGATGCGGTTGAAACCCCGCATTCTCTGCCAAAACTGCCGGTCGCCAACGCCCTGTGGAAAGCGCAGCCTGACCTGCCAACCGCCTCGGAAGCCTGGATCCTGGCCGGTGGCGCGCACCACACCGTCTTCAGCCACGCGCTGGATCTGAACGACATGCGTCAGTTCGCCGAACTGCACGACATCGAACTGACCGTCATTGATAACGATACCCGCCTGCCCGCGTTCAAAGACGCGCTGCGCTGGAATGAAGTCTATTACGGTTCAAAACGTTAACAGGGGAACCTTTGGCCTGCCGCAGGGCGGGCCTCTTTTCCTGGAGGATTGCATGTTAGAAGATCTCAAACGTCAGGTACTTGAAGCCAACCTGGCGCTGCCCAAACACAATCTGGTGACGCTGACCTGGGGCAACGTCAGCGCCGTTGACCGCGAGCACGGCGTCTTCGTGATAAAGCCGTCAGGAGTGGATTACACGGTAATGACCGCAGAAGATATGGTTGTCGTCAGCATCGCCACGGGCGAAGTGGTGGAAGGAAAGAAAAAACCCTCCTCCGACACGCCAACGCATCGCCTGCTCTACCAGGCCTTCCCGACCATTGGCGGTATTGTGCATACCCATTCGCGTCATGCGACCATCTGGGCGCAGGCCGGCCAGTCCATTCCGGCGACCGGAACCACGCACGCAGACTACTTTTACGGCACCATTCCCTGCACCCGTTTGATGACTGATGAAGAGATCAACGGCGAGTATGAGTGGGAAACCGGCAACGTTATCGTCGAAACGTTTGAAAAACAGGGTATCGATGCTGCGCAAATGCCCGGCGTGCTGGTGCACTCCCATGGACCTTTTGCCTGGGGCAAAAACGCCGAAGATGCGGTACATAACGCGATTGTGCTGGAAGAGGTCGCGTATATGGGCATCTTCTGCCGCCAGCTGGCTCCGCAGCTTCCGGATATGCAGCCAACCCTGCTGGATAAACACTACCTGCGTAAACATGGCGCAAAAGCCTATTACGGGCAGTAAACTGTATATATACCCAGTATAAAATATTCAACCAGGCTATAATCAAGCCTGGTTTTGTTTTATGGGATAGCGGCGTGGCGCAGGCGCAAGAAGGTTTTTTACTTACCCGACACTGGCGGGATACTCCTCAGGGCACCGAGGTGGCATTCTGGCTGGCGACGGACAACGGCCCGCTGCACGTGACCCTGCCGCCGCAGGAGTCCGTGGCTTTTATCCCGAACGATCATGTTGAGAAAGTAAAGCAACTGCTGCGCGGTGAAAATGGCTGGCACCTGACGCCGCTTGAACTGAAAGATTTCCACCGTCAGCCCGTACATGGCCTTTACTGCCGCGCCCATCGCCAGCTGATGCGTTATGAAAAACTGCTGCGCGACGCTGGCGTGACGCTGTATGAAGCCGATATCCGCCCGCCAGAACGTTTTTTGATGGAGCGGTTTATTACTGCCCCCGTCTGGGTCGACGGCACCGCGCAAAACGGCAGCCTTATTAACGCCCGTCTCAAACCCAACCCTACCTACCGGCCGCCGTTGAAATGGGTCTCGCTGGATATCGAAACCACTCGCCACGGTGAGCTGTACTGTATCGGCCTTGAAGGCTGCGGGGATCGGGTTGTTTATATGCTTGGCCCCCCGAATGGCAACGCGTCCGCGCTGGATTTCCGGCTGGAGTATGTCAACAGCCGGCCACAGCTTCTGGAAAAGCTAAACCAGTGGTTTGCCGATCGCGATCCCGATGTGTTGATCGGCTGGAACGTGGTGCAGTTCGATCTGCGCGTGCTGCAAAAACATGCTGAACGTTACCGCATCCCCCTGATGCTGGGGCGCGGAAACAGCGAGCTGGAATGGCGCGAGCACGGTTTTAAAAACGGTGTGTTTTTCGCGCAGGCCAATGGCCGCCTGATTATCGACGGCATTGAGGCGCTCAAATCTGCCTTCTGGAATTTTTCCTCTTTCTCTCTGGAAGCGGTGGCGCAGGAGCTGCTCGGCGAAGGGAAATCCATCGACAACCCGTGGGACAGAATGGATGAAATCGACCGGCGTTTTAACGAAGACAAACCGGCGCTCGCCACCTACAACCTGAAAGATTGTGAACTGGTGACGCAGATTTTCCACAAAACGGAGATCATGCCCTTCCTGCTCGAGCGCGCGACGGTGAACGGCCTCGCCGCTGACCGGCACGGTGGCTCCGTGGCGGCCTTTAGCCACCTCTATTTCCCGCGTATGCACCGGGCGGGCTATGTCGCCCCCAACCTCGGTGACGTGCCGCCGCAGGCAAGCCCGGGCGGTTACGTGATGGATTCCCGGCCCGGGTTGTATGACTCCGTGCTGGTGCTGGACTACAAAAGCCTCTATCCGTCCATTATTCGCACCTTCCTGATTGATCCCGTCGGGCTGGTGGAAGGGATGGCGCAGCCTGACGATTTGCACAGCACAGAAGGTTTTCTCGGGGCCCGCTTCTCACGGGAAAAGCACTGTCTGCCGGAAATCGTGGGAAACATCTGGCACGGTCGCGACGAGGCTAAGCGTCATGGCAACAAGCCCCTTTCTCAGGCGCTGAAAATTATCATGAACGCGTTTTACGGGGTTCTGGGGACCAGCGCCTGCCGCTTCTTCGACCCACGACTGGCGTCATCTATCACCATGCGCGGGCACGACATCATGCGCCAGACCAAAGCGTTGATTGAATCCCAGGGTTATGACGTTATTTATGGCGATACGGATTCCACCTTTGTCTGGCTTAAGGGCGCGCATTCAGAAGAGGATGCCGCGCGAATCGGCAAATCACTGGTGACTTTTGTGAACGCCTGGTGGCAGGAAAGTTTGCAAAAAGAGCGGTTAAGCAGCGCGTTAGAACTGGAGTTTGAAACCCATTTCAGCCGCTTTTTAATGCCCACCATTCGCGGTACGGACCAGGGCAGTAAGAAGCGCTACGCCGGTCTTATTCAGGAAGGTGACAAGCAGCGAATGGTCTTTAAAGGGCTGGAAACCGTACGCACCGACTGGACGCCGCTGGCACAGCAGTTTCAGCAAACGCTTTATCTGCGTATCTTTCGCAACGAGCCTTATCAGGACTACGTGCGTGAAACAATTGCCAGTCTGATGGCCGGTGAACTCGACGCCCAGCTGGTGTACCGCAAGCGCCTGCGTCGCCCGCTGGCGGAATACCAGCGCAACGTTCCGCCGCACGTCCGCGCCGCGCGCCTGGCGGATGAGGAGAACGTGCGCCGGGGACGTGCCCCGCAGTATCAGAACCGGGGAACCATCAAATACCTCTGGACAACCAGCGGCCCGGAACCCGTGGATTACCAGCACTCGCCTCTGGATTACGAGCACTATCTTACGCGTCAGCTTCAGCCGGTCGCGGACGGAATTTTGCCCTTCATCGACGACGACTTTGCTACACTAGTGACAGGGCAACTTGGCCTATTTTGACACGTGACGAAATGGCTGCCATCCAGTACCATAGCGCCCTTTCCATTCCCGGACCCATTTTTCAATGACTGTCTTTTTTGACGGTGGTTGAACTATTGCCTGCAATTTACGATTAGAGCCGAACAAATATGCCTTTTACACTTGGTCAACGCTGGATCAGCGATACAGAAAGCGAACTTGGATTAGGAACCGTGGTTGCCGTGGATGCACGAATGGTTACCCTCCTTTTCCCTGCTACCGGTGAAAACCGCCTGTACGCCCGCAATGATTCCCCAGTGACCCGCGTGATGTTCAACCCGGGTGACACCGTGACCAGCCACGACGGCTGGCAGCTAAAGGTCGAAGACGTAAAAGAAGAGAATGGACTGCTCGCCTACATCGGGACTCGCCTGGACACCGACGAGGCCAATGTCATCCTGCGTGAGGTGCTGCTCGACAGCAAACTGGTATTCAGTAAGCCGCAGGATCGCCTGTTTGCCGGGCAAATCGACCGTATGGATCGCTTCTCCCTGCGCTATCGCGCGCGCAAGTTCCAGAGTGAACAGTATCGTATGCCGTGGAGCGGCCTGCGCGGTCAGCGTACCAGCCTTATCCCCCACCAGCTGAACATCGCCCATGACGTGGGCCGCCGTCACGCACCTCGCGTTCTGCTGGCAGATGAAGTGGGCCTGGGGAAAACCATTGAAGCGGGCATGATCCTGCATCAACAGCTGCTTTCCGGCGCAGCCGAGCGCGTGCTGATTGTGGTACCCGAAACCCTGCAGCATCAATGGCTGGTCGAGATGCTGCGCCGCTTTAACCTGCGTTTCGCTCTGTTTGATGACGAGCGCTATGCAGAAGCCCAGCACGATGCGGACAACCCGTTTGAAACGGAACAGCTGGTGATCTGCTCTCTGGATTTCGTACGCCGCAGCAAGCAACGTCTTGAGCACCTGTGCGATGCCGAATGGGACCTGATGGTGGTCGATGAAGCGCACCATCTGGTCTGGAGCGAAGATGCACCAAGCCGGGAATACATGGCTATCGAGCAGCTTGCCGAGCGCGTGCCAGGCGTCCTGCTGCTGACCGCAACGCCGGAGCAGTTAGGTCTGGAGAGCCACTTCGCCCGTTTGCGCCTGCTCGATCCAAACCGCTTCCATGACTTTGAGCAGTTCGTTGAAGAGCAGAATAACTACCGTCCGGTCGCCGATGCCGTTGCCCTGCTGCTGGCGGGTAAACATCTCTCGAATGACGAGCTCAACACCCTGAGCGATCTGATTGGCGAGCAGGATATTGAGCCTCTGCTGCAGGCGGCCAACAGCGACAGTGACAACGCGGATTCCGCGCGTAAAGAACTGATCGATATGCTGATGGATCGCCACGGCACCAGCCGCGTCCTGTTCCGTAACACCCGTAACGGGGTGAAAGGTTTCCCGAAACGCGAACTGCATACCATCAAATTGCCACTGCCGACGCAGTACCAGACGGCCATTAAAGTTTCCGGCATTATGGGCGCGCGCAAAACTGCTGAAGAGCGTGCACGCGACATGCTCTACCCGGAACAGATTTACCAGGAATTTGAAGGCGATACCGGCACCTGGTGGAACTTCGACCCGCGTGTTGAGTGGCTGATGGGCTATTTGACCGCGCACCGCTCTCAGAAAGTGCTGGTGATCTGCGCCAAAGCAGCCACCGCACTGCAGCTGGAGCAGGTCCTGCGCGAACGCGAAGGTATTCGCGCCGCCGTGTTCCACGAAGGGATGTCCATCGTCGAGCGTGACCGTGCCGCGGCATGGTTTGCAGAAGAGGACAGCGGTGCCCAGGTTCTGCTGTGCTCTGAAATCGGGTCTGAAGGCCGTAACTTCCAGTTTGCCAGCAACCTGGTGATGTTCGATTTGCCGTTCAACCCGGATCTGCTGGAACAGCGTATCGGCCGTCTGGATCGTATTGGCCAGGCGCATGATATTCAGATCCACGTTCCTTACCTGGAAAAAACCGCCCAGTCCGTTCTGGTGCGTTGGTTCCACGAAGGTCTGGATGCGTTTGAGCACACCTGCCCGACCGGCCGCCCGATTTACGATCAGGTGCACGCCGATCTGATCGGCTATCTGGCCGCGCCAGAGAACACCGACGGGTTTGATGAATTGATCAAAGCCTGCCGTGATAAGCATGAAGCGCTGAAATCTCAGCTGGAACAGGGCCGTGACCGCCTGCTGGAGATCCACTCCAACGGCGGTGAAAAAGCCCAGGCGCTCGCTGAAAGCATTGAAGAGCAGGATGATGACACCAGCCTGATCAGCTTCTCCATGAACCTGTTCGACATCGTTGGCATAAACCAGGACGATCGTGGCGAGAATTTGATTGTCCTGACCCCGTCCGACCATATGCTGGTCCCGGATTTCCCTGGCCTGCCGGAAGATGGATGCACCATCACCTTTGAACGTGATGTGGCGCTGTCGCGCGAAGATGCGCAGTTCATCACCTGGGAGCACCCGCTGATCCGCAACGGTCTGGATTTGATCCTCTCAGGCGATACCGGCAGCAGCGCCATCTCGTTGTTGAAAAACAAAGCGCTGCCAGTGGGTACCCTGCTGTTGGAACTGATTTACGTTGTCGAAGCGCAGGCGCCGAAACAGCTGCAGCTCAACCGCTTCCTGCCGTCAACGCCTGTGCGTCTGCTGCTGGACAAAAACGGCACGAACCTCGCCGCTCAGGTTGAATTCGAGAGCTTTAACCGCCAGCTGAGCGCCGTGAACCGCCATACCGGCAGTAAGCTGGTCAACGCGGTACAGCAGGATGTGCACGCTATTCTGCAGCTGGGTGAAACGCAGATCGAAAAAGCGGCCCGGGCGCTGATTGATGCCGCACGTCAAGAAGCCGACGACAAACTGTCCGCGGAACTCTCCCGTCTGGAAGCGTTGAAAGCGGTAAACCCAAACATCCGCGATGACGAACTGGCGGCGATCGAGAGCAACCGTCAGCAGGTGCTGGAAAGCCTTAATCAGGCAGGCTGGCGTCTGGATGCCCTGCGTCTTATCGTTGTGACGCATCAGTAAACGGAGCGCAAGATGGTGATGGAGCCTTACAATCCACCTCAGGATCCCTGGCTGGTGGTGCTTTATCAGGATGAGCACATTATGGTGGTCAACAAGCCCAGCGGCTTGTTGTCCGTGCCAGGGCGTCTGGATGAGCACAAAGACAGTGTGATGACGCGTATTCAGCGTGATTATCCTCAGGCGGAGTCTGTCCATCGTCTGGACATGGCCACCAGCGGTGTGATTGTAGTGGCGCTGAATAAAGCGGCGGAACGCGAGCTGAAACGCCAGTTCCGCGATCGCGAGCCGAAAAAGCAGTATGTCGCACGTGTCTGGGGGCATCCTCAACCGGCGGAAGGTCTGGTGGATTTACCGCTGATCTGCGACTGGCCAAACCGACCAAAACAAAAGGTCTGTTACGAAACCGGCAAAGCAGCGCAAACCGAGTATGAAGTGCTGGAGTACGCGCCAGATAACACTGCGCGCGTGCTGCTTAAACCGATTACCGGGCGCTCGCACCAGCTGCGTGTCCATATGCTTGCGCTGGGGCACCCGATTCTGGGGGACAGATTTTACGCGCCGCCCGATGCACTGGCGCTGGCGCCACGCCTGCAGCTGCATGCGCAGACGCTCACCATCACCCATCCGGTTTTTGGCAATGCAATGACGTTTAAAGCCCCAGTCGACTTCTGAAAAAAAGGCCCGACAGTGTCGGGCCTTTTTTTATTTGAAACTTTTCTTCTCTTTAATCAACTCGTACGCTTTCTGAATTTCCTGCGCTTTTTGCTTCGCCATCTCCATCATCTCCGGCGGTAAGCCTTTCGCGACCAGTTTGTCCGGGTGGTGCTCACTCATCAGCTTACGATAGGCACGCTTGATGGTGGTCACATCGTCCGATGGCTTCACCCCCAGCACGTTACAGGCATCCTCCAGCGTCGGCCCCCGCTGCGCCTGCTGCCAGGCACCGCCAGAGGACTGCTGGTGATAGCCGCCGCCAAACTGCGCACCGCCCTGCATCATGCGCAGGAACTGGTCGAACTGCATACGGGAGATGCCCAGTTCTTCCGCAATAACATATAAAACATCGCGTTCATTAGGATGAAGTGAACCATCGGCAAACGCCGCCTGGATTTGGATCTCCAGAAACATCCGAATTAAATCAAAACGGCCGAAGCAGATGCTGCGGAACTGACGCATTTTATCGCGTAGCGGATAGTTATCCGCTTTGCCGATGCGAAACGCATTTTGTGCCGCGAGACGGGAGTCACCATGCAGATTCATGCGGTCCATAAAGACGCTGGCTATCTGAATATCGGCTTCCGTCACACGCCCTTTTGATTTGGTTAAGTGCCCCATCACCTCAAACGTGGTGGAGAAAAAGAGGGACTGACGCTCACGCTGATTGGCAAACCAGGCCATTTTGCGGCTGCGAGCCTTATCAAACATATGGCCGATAATAAGCCCCAGTACGATCCCCCAGAACCCGGCACCCATGATGATGGCGAACGCAACGCCGATTATTTTACCCCAATACTGCATATACTCCCCGGTTAGTCATGTTCCTGGCCGACGCAACGTCATCATCACAGTGTTCAAGCCACGGTCAATTGAAGGACATCGCCTATAATTTGCTTTATCATACTCGTCATTCGATAGCGAGCCTAACACTCTGGCGCGCAAACGGGCAGGATTAACGCTGGTACTGCGCTGATGAGTAAGATAGTCTCTGAGCGTTTGTAAGCCGTAGCCACTGATGACGGAACAATAAAATACAACGTATGAAAAAACGTATCCCCACCCTCCTGGCCACAATGATTGGCACCGCCCTGTACAGCCAACAGGGACTGGCGGCCGATCTCGCCTCGCAGTGTATGCTTGGCGTCCCAAGTTATAATCGTCCACTGGTAAAGGGCGATACGAATAGCTTGCCGGTAACCATTACTGCCGATAGCTCTAAAGGCACATATCCTGACAATGCGACATTTACTGGCAATGTGGATATTAACCAGGGCAACAGCCGTCTGCAGGCAGATGAAGTGCAATTACACCAGAAGCAGCCGGAAGGTGCGGCCGAGCCGGTACGAACGGTGGATGCGCTGGGTAATGTGCACTATGACGACAATCAGGTCATCCTGAAAGGTCCGAAAGCCTGGTCAAACCTGAATACCAAAGACACTAACGTCTGGGAAGGTGATTACCAGATGGTAGGTCGCCAGGGGCGCGGTGATGCGGACCTGATGAAACAGCGCGGTGAAAACCGCTATACGATTCTGGAAAACGGCTCCTTCACGTCCTGTCTGCCCGGGTCTAATACCTGGAGCGTGGTCGGAAGTGAAGTCATCCATGACCGTGAAGAGCAGGTTGCCGAGATCTGGAACGCCCGCTTCAAGCTCGGTCCGGTACCCGTTTTCTACAGCCCTTACCTGCAGCTTCCTGTGGGTGACAAACGCCGCTCAGGTTTCCTGATCCCGAATGCCAAATACAGCACCACGAACTACTTTGAGTTCTATCTGCCGTATTACTGGAACATCGCGCCCAACATGGACGCCACGATCACGCCGCACTATATCCATAAGCGCGGCAACGTTATGTGGGAAAACGAGTTCCGCTACCTGACGCAGGCGGGTACTGGCCTGATGGAACTGGATTATCTGCCGTCGGATAAAGTCTTCCAGGATGAGCATCCAACAGAAGGTGATAAACACCGCTGGTTGTTCTACTGGAAACATGCCGGGGTGATGGACCAGGTCTGGCGGTTTAACGTCGACTACACCAAAATCAGCGACCCTTACTATTTCAACGACTTTGACTCCAAATACGGGTCCAGTACCGATGGCTACGCCACGCAGAAATTCAGCGTGGGATACGCTATTGAGAACTTCAACGCCACGGTCTCTACCAAGCAATTCCAGGTCTTTGATACCCAGACGAGAAGCACTTATGGTGCAGAACCGCAGCTGGACGTTAACTGGTACCAGAACGATGTTGGCCCGTTTGACACCCACGTGTACGCCCAGGCCGTGCACTTCGTTAACACCAACTCGGATATGCCGGAATCCACGCGTGTTCACCTCGAGCCAACCATCAATTTGCCGGTGTCAAATGACTGGTCGAGCCTGAATACCGAGGCCAAACTGATGGCCACCCATTACCAGCAGAAGAATCTCGACTGGTATAACAACCGTTACGGCACCGATCTCGAAGAATCCGTGAACCGCGTCCTGCCGCAGTTCAAAATGGACGGCAAACTGATCTTCGAACGCGATATGGGTCTTCTGGCGGAGGGTTATACCCAGACGCTTGAGCCACGTATGCAGTATCTGTACGTCCCGTATCGCGATCAGAGCAACATTCAGAACTATGACTCCTCATTCCTGCAGTCTGACTACAGCGGTCTGTTCCGCGACCGTACCTACGGTGGCCTCGACCGTATTGCGTCAGCAAACCAGTTAACGACCGGCGTCACAACGCGCGTTTATGATGATGCCGCCGTTGAACGTTTTAACGTTTCTGTTGGTCAAATCTACTATTTCACCGAGTCCCGGACCGGTGATGACGACATTAACTGGGAAAAAGACAACAAAACGGGTTCTCTGGTGTGGGCGGGTGATACCTACTGGCGTATGACCGATCGCTGGGGTTTACGCGGGGGTGTGCAGTACGATACGCGTCTCAACAACGTTGCGACAAGCAGTGCGGCGATTGAATACCGTCGTGATGAAGACCGTATGCTGCAGTTGACCTATCGTTACGCCAGCCCGGAATATATTCAGGCCACGTTGCCAAACTATGCGAATACGGATCAGTACAAAGACGGCATCTCGCAGGTGGGTGGCGCAGCGAGCTGGCCAATCGCCGATCGCTGGTCAATCGTCGGTGCTTACTACTTTGACACCAACACCAGTAAACCTGCTGACCAGATGGTTGGTCTGCAATATAACTCCTGCTGCTACGCGCTGCGTGTCGGTTACGAACGTAAGCTTAACGGCTGGGATACCAAGAATGAACAGGGCAAATACGATAACGTGATTGGCTTTAATGTCGAACTGCGCGGCCTGAGCTCCAACTACGGCCTGGGCACGCAGCAGATGCTGCGCTCGAACATTCTGCCGTACCGCAGTTCCTTGTAATGTGCTTAATTTGCAACGTAATCCGCTTTGCGGTTAATTGAAATGGAAAAAGTATGAAGAACTGGAAAACGCTGCTGCTCGGTGTCGCTATGGTCGCGAATACCAGCTTCGCGGCCCCCCAGGTTGTTGATAAGGTCGCCGCTGTGGTTAACAACGGCGTCGTGCTCGAAAGCGACGTTGACGGTTTGATGAAATCTGTGAAGCTCAATTCGGGTGAAGCAGGTCAGCAACTTCCGGATGACGCTACCCTGCGCCATCAGATCCTGGAACGTCTGATCATGGATCAGATTGTCCTGCAAATGGGTCAGAAAATGGGTGTGAAGGTCACTGACGAGCAGCTCGATCAGGCCATTGCTAACATCGCGAAGCAGAACAACATGAGCCTGGACCAGATGCGCAGCCGTCTGGCCTATGATGGCATCAGCTATGCAACGTACCGTAATCAGATCCGTAAAGAGATGCTGATTTCGGAAGTACGTAACAATGAAGTCCGTCGCCGCGTCACGATCCTGCCTCAGGAAGTGGACGCGCTGGCAAAACAGGTGGGTAACCAGAACGACGCCAGCACCGAACTGAACCTGAGCCACATTCTGATCCCGCTGCCAGAGAACCCAACCTCCGACCAGGCTGCGGAAGCTGAAAGCCAGGCGCGTTCGATTGTCGAGCAGGCACGTAACGGCGGTGACTTTGGCAAACTGGCCATCACCTACTCCGCTGACCAACAGGCGCTGAAAGGCGGCCAGATGGGCTGGGGACGTATCCAGGAGCTGCCTTCCATCTTTGCTCAGGCGCTGAGCACGGCGAAGAAAGGTGACATCGTGGGTCCCATCCGTTCAGGCGTGGGCTTCCACATCCTGAAAGTGAACGATCTGCGCGGTCAGAGTCAGAACATTTCGGTTACCGAAGTTCACGCTCGCCATATTCTCCTCAAGCCGTCACCTATCATGACTGACGATCAGGCGCGCGTGAAACTGCAACAGATTGCCGCAGACATTAAGAGCGGAAAAACCTCGTTTGCGAATGCCGCGAAAGAGTTCTCTCAGGATCCCGGCTCTGCTAATCAGGGCGGCGATCTGGGCTGGGCGGCCGCGGATATCTACGATCCTGCGTTCCGTGACGCACTGATGAAGCTGAACAAAGGCCAGATGAGCGCCCCGGTGCACTCCTCCTTCGGCTGGCATCTGATCGAACTGTTGGATACCCGCAATGTTGATAAAACGGACGCGGCGCAGAAAGACAGAGCCTACCGCATGCTGTTTAACCGTAAGTTCTCTGAAGAAGCAGCAACCTGGATGCAGGAACAACGCGCCAGCGCTTATGTGAAAGTACTGAGCAACTAATGAAACAGCATCGTGTTGTGATCACTCCCGGCGAACCTGCCGGGATTGGGCCTGACCTCGTTGTCCAGCTCGCCCAGCGCAGCTGGCCGGTGGAACTGGTTGTCTGCGCTGATGCAACACTGTTACAAGACCGGGCAACGCTGCTCGGTCTGCCTTTAACGCTCATCCCCTACGTTGAAGGCCAGCAGCCTGCACCACAGCAAGCCGGCACGCTTACGCTTCTTCCTGTTCCACTTCGTACTCCCGTCATCCCGGGTCAGCTCAGTACCGAAAACGGCCACTATGTTGTAGAGACGCTGGCGCGTGCCTGCGACGGTTGCCTGAAGGGCGAATTTGCCGCCCTGATCACCGGTCCCGTGCACAAAGGCGTTATCAACGAGGCGGGGATACCGTTTACCGGGCACACGGAGTTCTTTGAAGAGCGCTCGCACAGCCCGAAAGTGGTCATGATGCTGGCGACAGAAGCAATGCGCGTTGCCCTCGTGACGACCCATTTGCCCATCAGGGCCATTCCGGATGCCATTACTCCGTCTCTTTTACGGGAGATCATCGGGATCCTGCATCACGACCTGCAAACCAAATTCGGCATCAAACAGCCGCATGTGCTGGTCTGCGGCCTGAACCCGCACGCCGGTGAAGGCGGACATATGGGTACCGAAGAGATCGACACCATTATTCCGGTGCTTCAAGAAATGCGGGCAAAAGGGATGAACTTAAGCGGGCCGTTGCCTGCCGATACCCTTTTCCAGCCAAAATACCTGGATAATGCGGACGCCGTGCTCGCGATGTACCACGATCAAGGCCTGCCCGTGCTAAAATACCAGGGCTTTGGCCGCGGGGTGAATATCACCCTCGGTTTACCTTTTATTCGAACGTCCGTTGACCACGGTACTGCGCTGGATCTGGCAGGCCAGGGGAAAGCGGATGTCGGCAGTTTTATTACGGCGCTTAATCTCGCCATCAAAATGATTGTTAATACTCAATGACTAATCGAGTCCATCAGGGCCACTTAGCCCGAAAACGCTTCGGGCAAAACTTCCTCAACGATCAGTTCGTGATCGACAGTATCGTGTCTGCCATTAATCCGCAGAAAGGTCAGGCTATGGTCGAAATCGGCCCGGGTCTTGCCGCTCTGACTGAACCCGTAGGCGAACGCCTGGACGAACTGACCGTTATCGAACTCGATCGCGATCTCGCCGCACGCCTGCAAACTCATCCGTTCCTGGGGCCAAAGCTGACGATTTATCAGCAGGATGCCATGACCATGAACTTTGGTGAGCTGTCGGAAAAAATGGGCCAACCGCTGCGCGTGTTCGGTAACCTGCCGTACAACATTTCCACACCGCTAATGTTCCACCTGTTTAGCTATACTGATGCCATTGCCGACATGCACTTCATGTTGCAAAAAGAGGTGGTTAACCGTCTGGTTGCAGGGCCGAACAGTAAAGCGTATGGTCGTTTGAGCGTGATGGCGCAATATTTCTGCAACGTGATCCCGGTGCTCGAAGTACCGCCAACCGCCTTTACGCCGCCACCAAAAGTGGACTCTGCGGTAGTGCGTCTTGTACCGCATAAAATAATGCCGTACCCGGTGAAAGACCTGCGCGTGCTGAGCCGCATTACTACGGAAGCGTTTAACCAGCGCCGTAAAACGATCCGTAACAGCCTGGGCAATCTGTTTACCGTTGAAGTGCTGACTGAGTTGGGTATTGACCCGGCAATGCGTGCAGAAAATATTTCCGTAGAACAGTACTGCAAGCTGGCTAATTACATCAGCGAAAATGCGCCGCCGAAGGAGAGTTAAGCCATGATTGATTCGCCCCGCGTATGTGTCCATGTACAAAGCGTTTATGTTGAATCCCAGTCCTCACCGGATGAAGAACGTTTTGTCTTCGCTTACACCGTGACCATTCGCAATCTGGGGCGGATGCCTGTGCAACTGCTTGGGCGCTACTGGCTTATCACCAACGGCAACGGCCGCGAAATCGAAGTTCAGGGTGAAGGTGTGGTTGGTGAACAGCCCCACATCGACCCTGGCGAAGAGTATCAATATACCAGCGGTGCCGTGATCGAAACGCCGCTGGGTACCATGCAGGGCCATTACGAAATGGTCGACGTCGATGGCAATGTGTTCCGCGTTGCTATTCCTGTGTTCCGTCTCGCCGTTACAACACTCATTCATTAATCTAATGTCTACATATCTGATTGGCGACGTTCACGGTTGCTACGATGAACTGATCGCATTGTTAAAACAGGTCGACTTTACGCCTGGACAAGATACGCTCTGGCTGACGGGCGATTTAGTGGCGCGGGGCCCTGGCTCGCTGGACGTTCTACGCTTCGTCAAATCACTGGGCGACAGCGTGCGCATGGTACTGGGCAATCATGATCTGCATTTGCTGGCCGTCTTTGCCGGGATCAGTCGCAACAAACCCAAAGATCGTCTCTCGCCTTTGCTGGAAGCCCCGGACGCAGATGTTCTCATCAACTGGCTACGCCGCCAGCCGCTGCTGCAGATCGATGAAGAGAAAAAACTGGTCATGGCGCATGCCGGGATCACCCCTCAGTGGGATCTTGAGACGGCGAAAACCTGTGCGCGTGACGTTGAAGCGGTGCTGGCAAGCGACTCGTATCCTTTCTTCCTCGACGCGATGTACGGCGATATGCCGAATCACTGGAGCGAAGATCTTAGCGGTCTGGCCCGCCTGCGCTTTATTACGAACGCTTTCACCCGCATGCGTTTTTGCTTCCCGAACGGGCAGCTGGATATGTATTGCAAAGAGACACCGGAAAGCGCCCCTGCGCCTCTTAAACCGTGGTTTGCCATTCCCGGTCCGGTGACCAACGCCTATAACGTGGTGTTTGGCCACTGGGCGTCGCTTGAAGGAAAAGGCACACCGGAGGGGATCTACGGTCTCGATACCGGCTGCTGCTGGGGTGGAGAGTTAACCTGCTTGCGCTGGGAAGATAAAACGTACTTTGTTCAGCCATCCAACCGACAGCTGGACTTAGGGGAAGACGAGGCCGTTGCCTCCTGATGAGGATTTCCCTCCCCCGGACGGGAGAGGGACATTCACTTAGCGACGTTCCAGAATTTCGAAGCAGTAGCTGTGGGAGTTCTGCGCATCCGCGTCGTGGAATTCACTGAAGACAGATTCCCACTCATCAGGATCGTAGTCCGGGAAATGCGTATCCCCTTCCACTTCCGCATCAATGTGGGTCAGATACAGCTTCTGTGCTTTCGGCAGGAACTGTTCGTACACACGCCCACCGCCAATCACCATGATCTCTTCGGCATTACCGCATGCGGCAATGGCCTCGTCTACGGACTTCACCCATTCGACGCGATCGTCAGTGCCAGGCTGGCTACTGATAACGATATTTTTACGGCCCGGTAATGGACGACCAATCGACTCCCAGGTCAGGCGGCCCATCACTACCGGCTTGTTTAACGTAGTACGTTTAAACCATGCGAGATCGGCAGGCAGGTTCCACGGCATGGCATTTTCCATACCGATAACACGGTCCACCGCCAGCGCTGCAATCAGACTGATCATTGAAAATTTCCCGGATGCAAAAAATTGCCGCCACTATACGGAAAGCTTAATCTTTCGTCGACTGGCGGCTGAGTAAAGATAGAGAAATTTTTTAATATTGCTGGCAACTCCACTTCACGCGGAAGGTTTACTCTCCGGTTCGTCCGCCGGATCGCCGGTATGCTTGCCCTCTTCCGTGCCCTGCCAGCCGTGACGCTGGATAAGCGACAGGTGATTGCGGTCCTCGTTAATGATTTCCGTCAGCATCGCGCTGGTGCGTTTAAACACCGCTGCACGCTCGGTGGCTGTGCTGCCCGCCATCGCCACCATCTCTTCCACCATCTCGGTGTTAAAGCGGCGGAACAGGTCCGCACGTTCACGGGCTTCATAGGCACCTAGCCCCAGATTTTCCAGCGCCATCCGGCCAGACTTGAGCGCACCTTCGAACGTTTCACGCTCTGGCGCCTCCACCCCTGCCTGACGCAGCCGGATGTAGTGATCCACATCGCGGGCGCGAGAGATAATGGTCAGCTCGGGGAAGTGTTCCTTGACCAGCTCCACCATCTGCATGCTGGTCTCCGGATCGTCGATTGCGTTAATCAACACTTCGGCTTTCGCCGCCCCGGCGGACTCCAGCAGATCGACACGCGTTGCATCCCCGTAAAACACTTTCATGTCGAATTTCCGCAGGGTCTCAACATGGTCGGGATCGTGGTCGAGGATCACCATTTTGACCCCGCTCGACAACAGCAAACGGCCCACGATCTGCCCGAAGCGACCAAACCCGGCGATGATCACCCGTGGCTGCTCCTCGTCGATCTCGTCGGCTTCGCGTTCTTGCTCGCTCCCCGTTTTTTCCAGACGCGCCAGCACCACCAGCAGAACAGGCGTTGCGGCCATCGACAGTGCGACGGCAAGCGTCAGCGCTTTCGCCCACTCAGCATCCAGTACGTTGGCCATCTGCGCCGCGCCAAAGACCACGAATGCAAACTCACTCCCCTGCCCCAGCAGTACGGCAAACCAACGACGCTGCTTGTTGGGCACCGTTAATGGACGCGCTATCAGCCACAACATGCCCATCTTAATGACCAGGAAACCGACCAGCAGGATGAGGATCCGAAGCGGATGCGTTACCAGCGTGCCAAAGTCGATAGACATCCCCACGCCGATGAAAAACAGCCCCAGCAATAATCCCTTAAACGGCTCGATATCACTTTCCAGCGCATGGCGATATTCAGAACTGGCCAGCAGCACCCCTGCCAGGAACGCCCCCATAGCCATCGATAGGCCGGCTTCCTCGAGCAGCAAACCAAAGCCAAACACCAGGAACAGCGCAACGGCACTGAAAACTTCACGCAGGCCGGAGCGAGCGACAAAGCGCAGCAACGGACGGGTCACGTAGCGGCCAAGCAGAATAACCAGCGCCAGGGCACCAACCACTTTCAGCGCGGAAAGCGCAAAAGCTCCCATGGTCGTTGAGGCACCGCTTGCGGCCAGCAGCGGGATCATCGCCACCAGCGGGATGGCGGCAATATCCTGGAACAGCAGCACCGAAAACGCGCTGCGCCCCATCTGAGAGACCGTCAGGTTACGCTCGTTCATTGCCTGCATGGCAATGGCCGTTGAGGAGAGTGCCAGCGTCAGGCCGATGAGTGTCGCGACTTTCCAGTCCATGCCCAGCAGGATACAGAACCCACCCAGCAGCAGACCACAGGCCACCATCTGCAACGCTCCCCCACCAAATACCGAAGCGCGCAGTTTCCATAACCGCCGGGGATCCAGCTCCAGGCCAATTACAAACAGCATCAGCACGACGCCGATCTCAGCGAAATGGAGAATCGCCTCGGCATCGGTCACCAGACGGAAGCCCCACGGTCCAATGACACAGCCGGCAATCAGGTAGCCCAGCACCGAACCCAGCCCCAGACGTACCGCCACGGGTACAATCAGCGCAGCCGCGCCGAGGTAAATCAGCGCCTGTATCAGCGTATGGCTATCCATTGTTCGCCTCCTGCCACTCAAGTAACCGTTGTTTATAATGGCGTGCCTGCGCCTGCAACGTCTCATCATCGCAAACGAACGTACAGTGCATCGCAAAAGGAGGGAGCCAGTTCAGCCCACAATAGAGCGCCGTCGCCTGCAGCGGCTGTGACAGCACCTCAAAGCCCGGGAAAGCACCAATATCGAAGTGGCTTTCTCCCCCGCCGGTGGTCACGGCCCACATCAGGCTTTTACCTTTAAGCGCGTGACCGTTGTGGCCATACGCCCAGCCGTGGGAAAAGACTTTATCGATCCACAGTTTGAGGAGCGGAGGGGTGCTGTACCATTGCATCGGATGCTGCCAGATAATTAAATCGGCACGAGAGAGCGCCTCCTGTTCGGCGGCGATATCGATATTAAAATCGGGATAAAGTTGATAGAGGGAACGTATCTCTACGTTATCAAGCGTCCTTACCTGCTCAAGCATCCGTTTATTTGCATGCGAGTGATGCGGATACGGATGTGCGTAAATTATCAGAATCATTAATTAGCCTGTTGTTTTACTGCCTTCTTTTACCAAAAGAGTGTAGTCAGTAATTCAACAGGCTAATAGTGAATATTATTGACGGGCTAACGTCAGAAATCTGAACTAGTTATCCAGTTCGCCCATGGATTTCACCTGGTCACGGTTGATCTGTTCAGTTTGACCCGTTTCGGCGTTTTTATAGGAAACCAGACCGGTGTCATCATCGACCTGCGGCTTACCGTCAGTCACTATCGTACGGCCATCCGTGGTTTTTACTGCCTGATTAGATGAACAGCCCGCAACGGTAAACATGGCGGTGGCAGCCAGAACGGACGCGATCAGAAGTTTATTTTGCATGGTGTTTTCCCCTGCTCTCAGTTGAATTTCGTTATCGACCTAACCATTTTAGGCTAACTGACTGAATGCGGTTGGAAAACCAGAAGGTTCTGAAGGTGGGAATAATACCCGGCAGCGAATACTGCCGGGTATGTTGGCTTACTTGTTAATCTGGGCGTGCATTTCCTGAACGGAAATCACCTTCTCGGTGGCATCAGCGTTCAGTGCCATCGCGGTGGCGAAACCACCGTTCAGGGTAGTGTCGTAATGCACTTTGTACTGCAGCGCGCTGCGGCGAATCAGCTTGGAGTCTTCAATCGCCTGACGACCTGCGGTGGTGTTAATGATGTAGGTGTATTCGCCATTCTTGATGCGATCCTGAATGTGCGGACGACCTTCATGCACCTTGTTCACCAGACGCGGATTAATGCCCGCTTCACCCAGCACAATGGCCGTGCCGTGGGTTGCATCCAGCTCGAAGCCCTGTTTCAGCAGCTTAGCCGCCAGGTCAACCACGCGCTCTTTATCGCCTTCGCGAACAGAGAGCAGCGCACGGCCAGATTTTTTCATGGTGGAGTTACTGCCTAACTGCGCCTTCGCGAACGCTTCTGCGAAGGTGCGGCCCACGCCCATCACTTCCCCGGTAGAACGCATTTCTGGCCCTAACAGCGGGTCGACGCCCGGGAATTTGTTGAACGGCAGTACCACTTCTTTCACCGAGTAGTACGGTGGGATAATTTCTTTCGTCACGCCCTGCTGTGCCAGCGTCTGGCCCGCCATCACGCGCGCCGCCACTTTCGCCAGCGGAACACCGGTAGCTTTAGAGACGAACGGTACGGTACGTGCTGCACGCGGGTTCACTTCAATCAGGTAGACTTCGTTGTCTTTGACAGCGAACTGGACGTTCATCAGACCGCGAACCTGCAGTTCGAAGGCCAGCTTCTGCACCTGCTGGCGCATCACGTCCTGAATTTCCTGGCTCAGGGTGTACGCTGGCAGGGAACATGCGGAGTCACCGGAGTGAACGCCTGCCTGTTCGATGTGCTCCATGATACCGCCAATTAGCACCATTTCGCCGTCACAGATGGCATCCACATCCACTTCAACGGCATCGTCGAGGAAGCGGTCGAGCAGAACCGGCGCATCGTTGGACACGCTCACTGCCGTCTGGAAGTAGCGACGCAGATCAGCTTCGTCGTAGACGATTTCCATCGCGCGGCCGCCCAGCACGTACGAAGGACGTACCACCAGCGGGTAGCCAATCTCTTTCGCCTTCTCAACAGCCATCTCGATAGCGGTGACGGTGGCATTGGCCGGCTGTTTCAGCTTCAGACGGTCAACCGCCTGCTGGAAACGTTCACGGTCTTCTGCACGGTCGATTGCATCCGGGCTGGTACCGATTACCGGCACACCAGCGGCTTCCAGCGCGCGCGCCAGTTTCAGTGGGGTCTGGCCACCGTATTGCACGATTACGCCTTTAGGCTTCTCGATACGCACGATTTCCAGCACATCTTCCAGCGTTACCGGCTCAAAGTAGAGGCGGTCGGAGGTATCGTAGTCGGTCGACACGGTTTCCGGGTTACAGTTGACCATGATGGTCTCGTAACCGTCTTCGCGCAGTGCCAGGGAGGCGTGAACGCAGCAGTAGTCAAACTCGATGCCCTGGCCGATACGGTTAGGACCGCCGCCCAGCACCATAATCTTGTCGCGGTCGACGGACGGATTCGCTTCACACTCATCTTCATACGTGGAGTACATGTAAGCGGTGTCGGTCGCGAACTCCGCTGCACAGGTATCCACGCGTTTGTAGACCGGGTGCAGGTCATACTGGTCACGTAGCTTGCGGATTTCCGCTTCACGTACCCCCGCCAGCTTGGCCAGACGCGCATCGGCGAAGCCTTTACGCTTCAGTACGCGCAGGAAGTCAGCGTCCAGGCCATTGATGCCCAGGTCCGCGACTCTTTCTTCCAGACGTACCAGCTCTTCAATCTGCACCAGGAACCAGCGGTCGATGTTGGTCAGGTTGAACACGCCATCAACAGAGAGGCCCGCACGGAACGCATCGGCGATGTACCAGATACGCTCTGCGCCTGCGTCCTTCAGCTCGCGGCGAATTTTGGTCAGCGCTTCAGGGTCTTCCAGACTCACTTTCGGGTCAAAACCCGTGGCACCCACTTCCAGGCCACGCAGCGCTTTCTGCAGGGATTCCTGCTGAGTACGCCCAATCGCCATCACTTCGCCAACAGATTTCATCTGCGTGGTCAGACGGTCGTTTGCGCCGGCGAACTTCTCGAAGTTAAAGCGAGGGATCTTGGTCACAACGTAGTCGATGGACGGCTCGAAGGACGCTGGAGTGCGGCCACCGGTGATGTCGTTCATCAGCTCATCGAGGGTATATCCTACCGCCAGTTTCGCGGCCACTTTCGCAATCGGGAAGCCGGTGGCTTTCGAGGCCAGCGCGGAGGAGCGAGAAACACGCGGGTTCATTTCGATAACAATCAGGCGACCGTTTTTCGGGTTCACCGCAAACTGAACGTTAGAGCCACCCGTTTCTACGCCGATTTCACGCAGTACCGCCATCGAGGCGTTACGCATGATTTGATACTCTTTGTCGGTCAGCGTCTGGGCTGGCGCTACGGTGATGGAGTCGCCGGTGTGGATACCCATCGCATCGAAGTTTTCGATGGAGCAGACGATGATGCAGTTGTCGTTTTTATCACGCACCACTTCCATCTCGTACTCTTTCCAGCCAATCAGCGATTCATCAATCAGCAGCTCTTTGGTGGGGGAGAGATCCAGACCGCGTTCACAAATCTCTTCGAACTCTTCGCGGTTGTAGGCGATACCGCCGCCGGTGCCACCCATGGTGAAGGATGGACGGATGATGCACGGATAACCAACGTCAGCCGCCACAGCCAGCGCTTCTTCCATGGTATGTGCGATACCGGAACGCGCGGTGTCGAGGCCGATTTTCTTCATCGCCACGTCGAAGCGACGACGGTCTTCAGCTTTATCAATGGCATCGGCTGTCGCACCAATCATGGTCACGCCGAACTCTTCCAGCACGCCCTGACGCTCCAGCTCCAGCGCGCAGTTCAGCGCCGTCTGGCCGCCCATGGTAGGCAGAACCGCGTCCGGACGCTCTTTTTCGATGATTTTGCGTACCACTTCCCAGTGAATCGGCTCGATGTAGGTTGCATCTGCCATTTCCGGGTCAGTCATGATGGTGGCCGGGTTAGAGTTCACCAGGATAACGCGGTAACCCTCTTCGCGCAGGGCTTTACACGCCTGGGCACCGGAGTAGTCGAATTCGCAGGCCTGGCCGATCACAATCGGGCCAGCGCCAAGGATCAGGATGCTTTTTATGTCTGTACGTTTTGGCATGGTCTTCTCGGCTCCTGATTATTTAGCGGTCTTACGGTATTGCTCAATAAGTTCGATGAAGTGATCGAACAGCGGCGCGGCATCGTGCGGGCCCGGGCTGGCTTCAGGGTGGCCCTGGAAGCTGAACGCTGGCTTATCGGTACGATGAATCCCCTGCAGGGTGCCATCGAACAGAGACTTGTGGGTCACGCGCAGGTTAGCAGGCATTGACGCCTCATCCACTGCGAAGCCGTGGTTCTGTGCCGTAATCATTACCGTGTTGTTATCGATATCTTTCACCGGGTGGTTCCCACCGTGGTGACCGAACTTCATCTTCACGGTGTTGGCACCGCTCGCCAGCGCCAGCAGCTGATGACCCAGACAGATGCCGAATACCGGGATATCGGTTTCCAGGAAGGATTTGATGGCGTCGATAGCGTAATCGCATGGTGCCGGGTCGCCAGGACCGTTGGACAGGAAGATACCGTCCGGATTCATCTTCAGTACCTCTTCAGCAGAGGTTTTCGCCGGGACAACCGTGAGGCGGCAGCCGCGGTCGACCAGCATACGCAGGATGTTGCGCTTGGCACCAAAATCGTACGCCACAACGTGGAATGGCAGGTCGCTCTCTTTTTTCGCTTCCGGCAGGTCTCCCGCCAGCGTCCAGCTTCCCTGCGTCCAGCTGTAGGCTTCTGCTGTGGTCACTTCTTTCGCCAGGTCCATGCCGTTCAGACCCGGGAAAGCTTTCGCTTTTTCCAGCGCCAGGGCTGCATCGAGGTTATCTCCTGCGATGATACAACCGTTTTGTGCACCCTTCTCGCGCAGCAGACGCGTCAGCTTACGGGTATCGATATCAGCAATCGCCACGATGTTATGGCGCTTCAGGTAGGAAGAGAGGTCCTCGGTATTGCGGTAGTTGCTGGCAATCAGCGGCAGGTCGCGAATGACCAGGCCTTGCGCATGTACCTGAGAGGATTCTTCGTCAGCAGCATTGGTGCCGACATTGCCGATATGAGGATAAGTAAGAGTAACGATTTGGCGAGAATAGGAAGGATCAGTGAGGATTTCTTGATAACCGGTCATTGAAGTATTGAAAACGACTTCCCCAACCGCCGAACCCGTTGCCCCTATGGCCCGACCGATAAACTGGGTTCCGTCTTCCAGAACCAATAGCGCTGACTTAATCAAAACACCCTCCAGAGAATATTCAATCACTTTATTTGCATATTAATTCATAACCGCGTCATGAATCAATGCAAATGTGTTGCCAGCGGATTTTTGGCAAACGGCGGCATTCTGGGGATTTGGTGGCTAAAAGTCAACTTAAAACGGAGATTTGTCATATTCTTTTGCGAGCCTGAGAGAGCCAGGAGAGCTTAAGCGGCAAAAAGATCAGGTAAATCACTACGGAAAACGCTTGCGCGGCAAGTTTAATGGGAAAGGCCGCTTCGTGGCATCAAAAAGTGGACCAGACGGTCAAAATTTACATTCAGATAACACAAAACACGAAGAAGAGATGAACTTTAGCGTGTAAATTCAGGAAATCATGATGAAAGACATAAAATAAAAGGGCAATAAAATATTGCCCTATGCAATCAAAGCATTACGACTGCAATAACCACATCACGATGGGTAATAACGGTTACAAATTGTTGAGATCAAGCACATCTCGCATATCAAAAAGACCCTCTTTCTTGTCTTTTAACCACAAGGCGGAGCGTACAGCGCCATTTGCAAACGTCATCCGGCTGGATGCCTTATGCGTAATCTCGACGCGTTCCCCAATATCGGCGAACATCGCCGTATGTTCGCCGACGATATCGCCCGCGCGGACGGTAGCAAAACCAATCGTGCCGGGAACACGTTCACCGGTGTGCCCTTCACGGGTGTAGACCGCGCAGTCTTTCAAATCTTTATCCAGTGCATGAGCAATCGCTTCCCCCATCGCCAGCGCCGTACCGGATGGCGCGTCGACTTTATAACGATGGTGCGCTTCAACAATCTCAATGTCGGTATAACTGCCCATGACCTTCGCTGCCTTCTCCAGCAGCTTCAGCATGACGTTCACCCCCACGCTAAAGTTTGCGGCGAAGACAATCGCAATCTCGTGTGAGGCATCCTGAATAGCCTGCTTCCCGGCATCATCAAAACCGGTGGTGCCGATCACCATTCCTTTACCGTGCTGACGGCAAAATGCCAGATGCGTGAGCGTGCCTTCCGGACGGGTAAAATCGATGAACACATCAAAGTCATCTTTTACCGCCTCCAGGCTGCTCTGCACGGTAACGCCTGTCTTACCCGCGCCCGCCAGCTCACCCGCGTCAGCGCCAAGCAACGATGAGCCGTCACGCTCCAGCGCCGCGCCCAGTTCCACGCCATCCATCTGTAGTGCCGCCTGAATCAGCTGGCGACCCATACGTCCACCCGCGCCCGCAATGGCGACACGGATCTGTGCATCATGCATAGTTATTCTCTTACGTTAAAATGATGTAAACCGTTTTCAGATTAACCAGCCTTTGCAGATGCTGCCAACTGAAAACGACGATAATTAGAATTTAATGATAAACAGGAAGAAATATCAGCAAAAGGCATAATCTTCAGCGAAAACCGCACGATTCGCGGACCACCAGCGCGGGCGGTAAAATAATGCGTTTCGCCGGCTCCCGGTTCCCCTGTATCCGGCTGAAAAGCAGTTCGCCGGCCTTACGTCCTATCTCCTTCGCGGCAACGGAGACGGTAGTCAGTGCAGGCTGTACCAGCCCGGCCTCGGTAATATCGTCAAAGCCCACCAGGGCAAAATGGCGTCCCGGCTCGCGTCCCATTTTGCGTAAACACTGCATAACGCCAAGGGCAACAATGTCCTGGTAACACACTGCAGCGGTAATCTGCGGATGGTTCATCAACAACGCTTCCGCCACGCGCGCGCCATCACTCTGGCTTGCCTGTGAGGTGACGATCCATTCGGGATTCGGCGTCACACCATACTCCAGTAATTTACTGGTAAATCCGCCGATACGCTGAGCGCGAGACCCCGAATTCAGGCTACCGCCGATAAAGGCAATCTGACGATGCCCCATCCTCAGAAGATGCTCTGTCGCCATTTGGGTGCCAAGGAAGTTATCGGTTCCCACAAAATCAAAGTCCGGATCGTTTAGCGGTCGCACGACCATAATTGCCGGAATATTGCGTCGCTTAAGACCATCGAAAAAGGCCTGCGGGGTTTCTCGCGCGGCACACAGCACCATGCCACAGACGTTGTTACGCATCAGCGAATCCACAAACTTTTGCTGTCGCTCGGACGACTCTTCGCTGTTTGCCAGAAACAGCAGAAGGTCGTGGCGTTCCATCTCATGGCTTAGACCTGCCGTCATTTCGCCATAAAAAGGGTTCGTGATGTCATGCAACAGGAGCCCCACCTGATTACTGCTGCGGTTTCGCAGGTTGGCTGCCGTCTGATTGTAAACATAGCCCGATTCATCGAGCGCCTGAAGTACGCGCTCCCGGGTCCGTTGCGAGATCCGCCCTTTATTACACAGCACCATTGATACGGTGGCGGTTGAAACCCCGGCGCGTTTTGCCACATCAGCCAGCGTGATACCCGTCATGATCGCTCCTTGTCGTTCACATCAGATTAATCGAATAACCTCAATTTTGCACTTTTGCGCGTGAGCCTCTTCACATAATGGCCGCCTTTTCGCCACTTATCGCCAGAACTGGCGGGTTAATCGCGTTAATCACCCTTCCCAAACAAGGTTAATCGAATAACCTTAAGCAACGAAGACGGAGAGAAAAGATGGCAACTTACGATAAAATCCCGGAAGTCGCAGTAGAGGGGTATGACGATTGTGCCTGGCAGGGCTGGGACGCGATTGTGCGCGAGCTTACCCACAGAGCGGGTCAATATACACGCACCGTGCTGGTCATTGACTGCTACCCCGGCGTCAGGCTGGAGGAACTGGAGACAAAACTGCTGCCAGCATTGGGGGCTACGCTGACGCTCAATGCCGAACAGATGCGTCTCGACGAACACGCTTTAAGCCGGCTGCTGGCCCGACATCTCACTGACGACCGCGTCTTCGGCGTGCTCTCCTGCCACCAGCTCGAGGAATTCATCGACCCGGTGAAACGCGAGGCGTTGCAGGCGCAGGTCGAACGGTGCCGCGAAGGGATAATCGTTATTTACGGGCCGGGTGCCGCGCTGGTTAATGCAGGCGATATTCTGGTCTACGCCGATTTACCGCGCTGGGAGATCCAGCAGCGCATGCGCAGCGGTGAACTGGCTAACTGGGGCGCGGCGAACCAACACGAGGATATTCTGCGTCGCTACAAACGCGCCTTTTTCATTGAATGGCGCGTATTCGATCGTCACAAAACCCCGCTGCTACGGCGTACTGATTATCTCCTGGATACCACCCAGGCGGATAATCCGGCGATGGTCGGCGGCGATGCACTGCGCGCCGGGTTGCAACACACCACCCAACGTCCTTTTCGTGTAGTGCCCTTTTTCGACCCCGGCGTCTGGGGCGGACAATGGATGAAACAGAAATTCGATCTCGATCCCTCTGCGCCTAACTACGCATGGTGTTTTGACTGCGTGCCCGAGGAAAACAGCCTGTTGCTTCGTTACGGCGCGGTGCGGATCGAGATCCCCTCTCAGGATTTGGTGCTGCTGCATCCCCGGGCGCTGCTGGGTGAAAAAGTGCATGCCCGTTTTGGTGCGGAATTTCCCATCCGCTTTGACCTGCTTGATACCCTCGGCGGGCAGAACCTGAGTTTTCAGGTGCATCCGACCACGGAGTACATACAGCAGCATTTTGGTATGCATTACACCCAGGATGAGAGCTATTACATCCTTGAGGCAGAACCAGGGGCTCAGGTGTATCTGGGGACCCGAACGGGTACCCGGCCCGAAGAGATGATGGACGACCTCAGACGGGCCAGCCGCGGTGAAAAGCCGTTCGACGACGCCCGCTTCGTCAATCATCTTGCGGCGAACAAGCACGATCATTTTTTGATCCCCGCCGGTACGGTTCACTGTTCTGGAGCAGGAACCGTGGTACTTGAGATCAGCGCCACGCCTTACATTTTCACCTTCAAGCTCTGGGACTGGGGACGACTGGGAATGGATGGGCAGCCCCGCCCGGTTCATCTGGCGCATGGCGAAAAGGTGATCGACTGGCAACGCGATACGAAGTGGGTCGAACAGCATCTTGTGAATCAGTGTGAACCCCTCGGCGAAGGCACCGGCTGGCGCGAAGAGCGGACCGGGCTTCACGAGCGTGAATTCATCGAAACGCGTCGCCACTGGTTCAGTGAACCGGTGACGCACTCCCCCCACGGAGGCGTGAATGTCCTTAATCTTGTTGAAGGTGAAGAGGCGACGGTAGACAGCCCCGGCGGCGCATTCGCCCCGTTCGTCGTGCACTACGCAGAAACGTTTATCGTCCCCGCTGACGCAGGCGAATACCGTATTTCTCCGTCAGGGCCGAGCTGCGGTAAATCCATTGCCACCATTAAAGCCTGGGTAAGAGGTTAACCATGATTCACATTATTGTGGCGACACACGGCCCGCTGGCCACCGCCCTGCTGGAAAGCGGAAAAATGGTGTATGGCGATCTTCCTCATCGACAGGCGGTATGTCTGAACGCACAGGCTGGCATAGCGGGGTTTCGCCGTGATTTCGCTGCGGCATACCACCGCGCAGGTGCGGGCGCAGACGGCATCGTCGTCCTGTGCGATATGCAGAGCGGAACGCCGTGGAATGTGGCCTGTGAATACGCGTTTAATCCCCAGACGCATCCGCCGGTCGCCGTGGTGGCAGGAGTCAACTTCCCCATGCTCTTGCTCACCGACGACATTCTGATGGCCCGGGATGTCCATGCCGCCGCGGCGCAGCTCATCGAATTAACGCAGCCCACCCTGGTTCAGGCAAAACGGGTGGAATCCGCCCAGAACGACGATTTCTAAGGAGCTTATATGAGCATTTCGTTTGTACGTATTGACGACCGGGTGATTCACGGGCAGCTCGTCACGCGCTGGGCCAAAGAGCTGCCCTGTGATGGCATCGTGGCAATTGACGATGCCGTCGCGGCCGATCCGCTGCTCTCGTCGGTAATGAAAGGCGCGGTGTCAGATACCAGAGTGTGGCTGTTCGATACCCTGACCGCCATCGAAAAGCTGCCGAAAGTGATTGCCAGCGATAAGCGCTACTTCGTGATTGGCAAATCGCCTGTCACCCTGCAACGTCTTGAACAGGCAGGCATAAGCCTGAAGAACGGCAATGGCAAAATTAACGTCGGGCCAATGAGTGCCCGCGCCAACACCACCACCATTGGCCCTAATCAGTCCGTAACGCCAGAGGAGGCAGCAGCCTTTGACTGGCTGACTGAACAGGGGCATGCCATCGAGTTTCGTCTGGTGCCCGATGCCAGTTTTTACAGCTGGCAGGACGCCCGGCAAAAACTGAAATAAGGAGCGCATGATGATTTTCGAAGCTTCTCTCATCGGTCTGCTTTGCTATCTCGGTGCACTCAGTAGTCCCTGGCTGTTTGGCCTGACGGGCGGCTGGTATCTCATCTCCCGCCCGCTGGTTTCGGGGATGCTGGTGGGCCTGATTCTGGGCGACGTTAAAACCGGGATCATGATTGGTGTGGCGGTGCAGGCCGTTTATATCGCGATGGTCACCCCCGGCGGTTCAATGCCTGCCGACCTCAATTTTGTCGCTTATCCTGCTATCGCGCTGGGGATTCTGTCGGGCAAAGGGCCAGAGGTGGCCGTGGCGCTGGCGGCGACCATTGGCATTGCCGGAACGATCCTGTTTAACGCCATGATGGTATTGAACTCGTTCTGGAACCACCGCGCCGACGTGGCGCTTGAGCTCGGTGATGAGCGCGGAATTTATCTTAACAGCGCGGTCTGGCCGCAGGTGATGAACTTTGTTCTGCGCTTTGTGCCGACGTTTATCGCCGTCTATTTTGGCGCGCAGTACATCAGCGGGTTTATGGACAGCCTACCCGGCATCGTGCTTTCGACCATGAACGTGCTGGGGGGCATCTTACCGGCCGTTGGGATCGCCATCCTGCTTAAGCAGATCATCAAAAGCTACAGCATGCTGATCTACTTCCTGGTGGGCTTCATATGCATTGTGTTCCTGAAGCTCAACATGGTGGCGCTGGTGATTGTGGGCGCCCTGCTGGCGTTAATTCATTACAACTACAAGCCGGAAGCGCCGCAGGCTGTCACGCCGGGTAGGCCCGCCGACGATGAGGATGAGTTCTGATGGAAGACCGTAAACTGACCCGAAAAGATCTGCGCCGCTGCTGGCGAGCGTGGATGATGCATAACCTCTCTTCGATGAGCTTCGAGCGTCTGGAATCGTTCGGCTTCTGTCTGAGCATGTTACCGGTCGCCAAAAAACTCTACCCGAATGCCGCCCAGCGCACCGAGATGCTGCGCCGACACGCCTCGTTTTACAACACGGAGCCGCAGATCGGTGCCATCGTAAACGGTATGGCGCTTGGGCTGGAAGAGAAAAAAGCCAACGGCGAGCCCATTGATGGCGAAACGATCAATACCCTGAAGGTAGGGCTGATGGGACCAATCGCGGGGATTGGTGACTCAATGATCCCCGGCATGCTGATCCCCATTTTGCTGAGCATCGGTATGGCGCTTGCCGCCGGAGGAAATGTTCTTGGCCCGTTGTTCTACACCGTCGCCTGGCTTGCCATCATTATCCCGGGATCCTGGTTCCTGTTTCTGAAAGGCTACCAGATGGGTTCAGGATCGGTCGAGATGCTGGTGAGCAGCAAGTCAACGCGACTGCGCGAAGCTTTGTCTCTGCTGGGTGTATTTGTGATGGGCGGCGTGGCGGCAAGCTACGTTAAGCTGGGCACCGGACTGGAATTTATCACCCGTGACGGGGTTAACATCCATGTTCAGCAGATGCTTGACGGTATCTTCCCGCAGCTATTACCGCTTCTGGTGGTTCTGGGCACCTGGTATCTGATGGCAAAACGTGGCGTCTCCCCGGTCAGGGCCATGATTGTGCTGCTTGCGCTGGCGGCGCTGGGCGTCGCGTCAGGTCTGTTTGCCGGATAAGACAGCCGGGGCAATGCCCCGGTTTTTTATGGGTGGAAGTTATGCCACAGCTCGGCCACTTTATCCGGGCGAGAGATAAACTGAAAGCGAGCAGGATCGGCAATAAATTGCGTATAGACAGGCTCATCCGTCAGGCCGAATTCGCTGTAGCGACGCGGTGTGATCATCTGTAGCCGCCCCGGCAGATAATGCGTGTTGTGCTGCCAGATGATATGGCTCCCCTGCAGCAGCGGATACCAGGCCAGTCCTTTACGCGCCCGCACGGCATCATATTCAAAACCATATTCCCTGTCGCACCACGCACCGAAGGTCAGCGGTTCATCCGGCGAGGCAGAGATAGTGGCATGCCCCCAGCCAGGCGGAACCAGCACCTTTTCACCCTGCCCGGCCAGTACGGCGAAACAGCGCCCGGGATCGTCCGCAACATACTCCTGCATATAGATAATGGCGCGCCCCTGCCAGATTTCATACAGCTCGGGCGGAGACCAGCCGCTGTGACGGCTTTTACGGTGAACATGCCCCTGGCTGCGGATCGGCTCTTCACCCAGCGTTCCCGTCGCGTAGGTCACGACCCCAAACAGCAGCATGCGTTTTTTCAGCTCCTGCCGGTCTGCCAGACGGGCGACATCCATCGCAATAGCATAAACGTCTTCCGGGCCTGAGCAGTCAGGGTCCCGTAACGACGCGCGGATCTCATCAAGCTTACGGATCTCTGGCATCGGGCCAGTGACGTCCTCACCGTAGCTGAACCCCAGCGGGTGTCGGGTGATGGTCATGTCGAGCCCAAAGTTATCCATTCTGAACCTCCCAGCCACCGTCAGTGGCCAATACCCGCACGGCAAAACCGTGGGGTAATGCGGCATAGTCGTGTCCGGCGACGGCGGGCCAGACCGCGAGTGAAGAGAGCGTGGTCTCACCGGTATTGATCAAACGGTGGGCGGTAAAAGGCGCAATAATATGGACGGATCCCGGCATCACGCACTCCAGATGGGTTTCGCCGGATGTCGTCTGGAGTAAAAGCAGGCCACTTCCCCGCAGTCCAAAATAGACTTCGCCCTGTTCACGACGTTGATGAAAATGGCCGCGGGTCATAAAAAATTCCCGGCCAATTTTACCTGCATGTAAATGGGTAACGCCGACAAACAACGCCCCTTCTTGTGCAGGCGATTCCAGCATTTCGACGTCATACACCGTCTGATGCGGATCGCATTGTGCCCAGGCGTCTCGATCGGCAAACAAACCATTGAGATCGGCAAGGCGTGTGGATTTAAGAATAAGTGCGCCGCGGGCAAGTGTACCACTGGCCCAGGCCACCAGAGGCGGCAGGATAATATCTGAAGTCATCGTCTTCTCCGGCCCGAGGAGAACAACCCGCCCAGCATAACAATTTAAACGATTAACCTGCGCATCAAAGGCGCAATGTGTCAGGTGAATCACAGTTAATCAGCAATAAAAATGCCGGCCACTGACGTGGCCGGCATTCGGGTCATGCGCGAGGAAACTTACTCGACTTCGCGTGCGTCGATACGCAGCTCTTTCGGGACCTCGAAAACAATATTCTCTTCGCGTCCTTCCAGCGGGACCGCTTCGCCGCCGCCCAGTTCCTGCAGACGGGAAATCACGTTCTGCACCAGGATATCCGGAGCCGAGGCGCCGGCGGTTACCCCGACACAGGCCACGTTTTTCACCCACGCTTCCTGGATATCGCTGGAATCATCAATCAGATAGGCCGCTTTCCCCATTCGCTGCGCAAGTTCAGCCAGACGGTTGGAGTTAGAAGAGTTTTTCGAACCGACAACCAGCACCACGTCCGCCTGTTCAGCCAGAGCACGCACCGCTTCCTGGCGATTGGTGGTGGCGTAGCAAATGTCGTCCTTACGCGGGCCGACGATTTTCGGGAAACGCTGGCGCAGGGCGTCAATCACGTCCGACGTATCGTCAACGGAGAGCGTCGTCTGGGTCATAAACGAGAGACGCGTTTCATTTTTGACGTTCAGCGTAAACACATCTTCCGGCGACTCCACCAGGTACATCCCCCCTTCCGGGTTGCTGTACTGGCCCATGGTACCTTCGACTTCCGGGTGGCCGGCATGGCCAATCAGGATCGACTCTTCACCACGACGGCTGGCGCGCGCCACTTCCATATGCACTTTGGTCACTAATGGGCAGGTGGCGTCGAACACGGTCAGATCGCGGCTTTTCGCTTCGTTACGCACCGCCTGAGAAACCCCGTGTGCGGAGAAAATCAGGATCGCGCCGTCAGGCACTTCGCTGATCTGCTCAATGAAGATCGCGCCACGCTCGCGCAGGCTGTCGACGACATAACGGTTATGCACCACTTCGTGACGCACATAAATCGGCGCGCCGTAAATCTCGAGCGCGTTTTCAACAATGCTGATAGCGCGGTCTACACCGGCGCAAAAGCCGCGCGGGTTAGCCAACAGGATCTGCATTTCAGGCCTCCAGTACCGGATCGATCTCCAGCACTTCAATATCAAAATGGACGGAGCGCCCGGCAAGCGGATGGTTGAAGTCAACGGTGATGGAGTCACCATTGATTTCGCGGATCACGCCAGGCATTTCGCTGCCATCCATAGCGGTAAAGAGCATGATCGCCCCGATTTCCGGCTCACCTGCATCCATAAACTCGCGGCGCGAGAAGTACTGAACAAGGTCCGGGCTTGGCACGCCAAACGCGGCATCTGGCTCCAGCGAAAATGCCTTTTTCTCGCCTTCTTTCAGGCCAAGCAGCTGTTGCTCAAGACCTTCGGACAGGGAGGTATCGCCGAGACGAAACAGGGCGGGTTTGCCGTTATTGCGGGTGGATTCAGCCGTGGAGCCATCATCCAGTTTCAGCGTGAAATGAACGAGAACCGCGCTGTTGCTCTGTATGGATTTAGACATGCAAATTGCTCGCTTGTTTTGACCCACCGGTGAGAGACGGGAGGCCAGACATTCTGTAGGCCGGGGGCGCATGCGCCACCCGGCATTTACATTTAAGCCTGTTTCTTCGCGGCCGCGTTCGGCAAGAAGCCTTCCAGCACGATTAACGCCGCGCCGATGCAAATTGCGCTGTCGGCGAGGTTAAAGGTCGCGAAGTGCCAGTCGCCGACATAGAAGTCGATCATATCGACCACAAAGCCGTGCCACAGGCGATCAAACAGGTTGCCCAGCGCGCCACCGATAATCAGCGCATAGGCGATGTTATTTAGCTTTTGTGTTGCCTTCGAACGGTACATCAGCAGCGATAGCACCACGCAGATACCGATAGCGATACCTGCAAAGAACCAGCGCTGCCAGCCACCGCTGTCAGCAAGGAAACTAAACGCCGCACCGTAGTTACGTGCGTAATGCAGGTTAAGCGACGGGAACAGCGACACCGTCTCCCCCAGAGCAAAATTCTGGAGGATCAGGAACTTGCTGCCCAGATCGATAATCAGCACTACCACCACCAGCCACAGCCAGCGCAATCCTGTTGAACAGAGAGTTTTACTCATCAGGCAAACTTACGTTTCTCGCCGTCACCGGCGACGTTGCTGACACAGCGTCCGCAGATATCTGCGTGTTCCGCCACCTGGCCGACATCAGTGGTGTAATGCCAGCAACGCGGGCATTTATCACCTTCGGCTTTGCTCAGTGCGACTTTCAGTCCTTTGAGCAGTTCGCTCTGCTGTGCATCAGCAGACGCCTGGGCATAATCCGCAACTTTCGCACCGGAGGTCAACAGGACAAATCGTAATTCATCGCCCAGCGCCGTCAGTTTCGCCGCCAGCTCTGGCTCGGCGTACAGGGTAACTGCCGCTTCCAGCGAGCCGCCGACTTTCTTGTCAGCACGCGCCTGCTCGATAACCTTGTTCACTTCGCCACGCACTTTCAGCAGATCGTCCCAGAAGGCATCGTTCATCGCTTCGGTGCTGGAGAGATCGAACAGACCTTCATACCACTCGCCGGTGAAGACATACTTCTCACGGTCGCCTGGCAGGTAACCCCAGATTTCATCTGCGGTGAAGGACATGATCGGTGCCATCCAGCGAACCAGCGCTTCTGCGATGTGGAACAGCGCAGTCTGGCAGCTACGACGCGCCACGCTGTCCGCTTTCGCGGTGTACTGGCGGTCTTTGATGATGTCGAGGTAGAACGAGCCCATCTCGATGGAGCAGAAGCGCATCAGGCGCTGCACCACTTCGTGGAAATCGTAAGATTCGTAAGCCTTCAGGATATCTTCCTGTGCCGCTTTCGCGCAGCCTACCGCCCAGCGATCCAGCACCACCATCTCTTCCGGTTTCACCATATCTTTTACCGGATCGAACCCGTTCAGGTTCGCCAGCAGGAAGCGCGCGGTGTTACGGATACGACGATAGCTGTCGGCAGCACGTTTCAGGATCTCGTCCGACACCGCCATTTCGCCGGTATAGTCGGTAGAAGCAACCCACAGACGCAGAATGTCCGCGCCCAGTTTGTTCATCACGTCCTGCGGAGAGACGGTGTTACCGATCGATTTAGACATCTTACGGCCCTGACCATCCACGGTGAAACCGTGGGTCAGCACCTGGCGATACGGTGCTTTACCTTTCATGGCGGTGGAAATCATCAGCGATGACATGAACCAGCCGCGGTGTTGGTCAGAACCTTCCAGATACATATCTGCCGCGTGGCCGGCAAATTCCGGACGCACGTCAACAACAGACGCGTGCGTTGAACCGGAGTCAAACCACACGTCCAGGGTATCAGGCACTTTCTCGTAGTTGTCTGCATCAGCGCCCAGGATGTCGCGGGAATCGAGATCCCACCATGCCTGAATGCCGTCAACTTCAACACGCTTCGCGACTTCTTCCATCAGCGCCAGGGTGTTCGGGTGCAGTTCCTGTGTCTCTTTGTGCACGAACAGAGACATTGGTACGCCCCAGGTACGCTGACGGGAGATACACCAGTCAGGACGGTTAGCAACCATGGATTCGATACGCGCCTGACCCCAGTCCGGGATCCACTGCACGCCTTTGATCTCTTTCAGGGACTGCTCGCGCAGGCCTTTCTGATCCATGCTGATGAACCACTGTGGGGTCGCACGGAAGATGATCGGTGATTTGTGACGCCAGCAGCACGGATAGCTGTGCTGCATTTTCTCAACGTGCAGCAGCGCGCCGCTGGTGCGCAGCATGTCAACGATGATGTCGTTCGCTTTGAAGACGTTGATACCGTCCAGCGCCGGGTAGGTGCCTGGCAGGTAAGAACCGTCAGGACCCACCGGGTTAGCGATTTCAAGACCGTATTTCAGGCTGATGCTGTAGTCGTCAGGACCGTGACCACCGGCGGTATGTACCGCACCGGTACCCGCATCCAGCGTCACGTGATCGCCCAGGATCGCCGGCACATCGAAGTCCAGGAATGGGTGTTTGAAGCGCATCAGCTCCAGCGCGTCACCTTTCACGGTGCCCAGCACGGTATAGTCGGCGATGTTCGCGCGTTTCAGCACGCTTTCGACCAGATCTTTCGCCAGGATCAGCGCCTGACCGTCAACCTGCACCAGCGCGTACTCGAACTCACCGGACAGGGAGATCGCGCGGTTTGCTGGCAGCGTCCACGGGGTGGTGGTCCAGATAACCAGCGAGATGGGGCCGTTGACAGAGGTCACGCCAAATTTGGCTTTCACCGCCTCCTGATCGACCGCGTGGAAGGCCACGTCGATAGACGGAGAGGTTTTGTCGTAATACTCCACTTCCGCTTCTGCCAGCGCAGAACGGCAGTCCACGCACCAGTGCACCGGCTTCGCGCCTTTGTGCAGATGGCCGTTACCGATGATTTTACCCAGCGCACGGATGATGTTGGCTTCGGTTTTGAAGTCCATGGTCAGGTACGGACGTGACCAGTCACCCAGCACGCCCAGGCGGATAAAGTCCTGACGCTGACCGTCAACCTGCGTAGCCGCGTATTCGCGACATTTTGCGCGGAATTCTGCCGCGGTGAACTTCTCACCCGGCTTACCAAACTCTTGCTCAACTTTCAGTTCGATTGGCAGACCATGGCAGTCCCAGCCCGGAACGTAAGGCGAGTCATATCCCGCGAGGCCTTTGGACTTCACGATAATGTCTTTCAGAATCTTGTTTACAGAGTGACCAATATGAATGCTGCCATTCGCATATGGAGGGCCATCATGCAGAATGAAGGTTTTTTTGCCTTTTTTGGCTGCACGGATGATGCCGTACAGGTCATCATCGGTCCAACGCGCCAGCATTCCCGGTTCGCGCTTGGCGAGATCGCCGCGCATCGGGAACCCTGTTTCCGGCAAATTCAGGGTTGATTTATAGTCACTCATCAGATTCTCGGTTCCGTATTTTTCACGTAGGCATTTAAGCCGGGTTTACTCGCCCAAAAAACTCGCGGGCCGTTAATTCATCTCGCGCGATTTGCGCCTTTAGTTCATCCAGCGAAGCAAATCGCTGCTCATTGCGTATTTTTTTACGCAGTATCACATCTATATGGCGACCATAAAGGTCCATTACAACGTCCAGCAGGTGCACTTCTAATTGTTGACGGACACCGGCGACTGTAGGACGTGTGCCAATATTGGCGACACCGAAATACGGTTTATCGCCCAGACCAGCCACTTCCACCGCATATACCCCTTTAACCGGGGAGACCTGACGACGTAGCGGTATATTCGCCGTCGGGAAACCTATGGTGCGGCCCAGCGCATCGCCATGGACCACACGGCCTGAAATGCTAAACGGATGTCCCAGCAGCGTTTCCGCCGTATCCAGTTCATCGTTGGCCAGCGCCTGACGCACCGCAGTGCTGCTAACCCGGACGCCACCTTCGCAAAAGGTCATTGCGCTGGTGACATCAAAGCCGTACTCGAGGCCAGCCTTCTGTAATAGCAAGAAATCGCCCTGACGACCAGCGCCAAAGCGGAAATCATCCCCCACGGCCAGAAACTGCACGCCAAGGCGCCTGACCAGCAGGTCACTGACGAAATTTTGTGCTGTGAGCGCGGCAAAGCGGCGATCGAAACGCACGCACAATACGTAGTCCACCCCGGACTCTGCCAGGTAGCGCAACTTCTCGCGCAGGCGAGTGAGGCGAGCCGGTGATTTATCGCCGGCAAACAGCTCCAGCGGCTGCGGCTCAAAAATCATCACTACAACGGGCAGGCCACGCGCCTCCCCTTCTTTACGCAATCCCTGCAGCAGCGCCTGATGACCACGATGCACGCCGTCGAAATTACCAATGGTCAGCACGCACCCGTGCGGTGCTCTGCTGAGATTATGTATGCCGCGTATCAGCTTCATGTCTGGCTCAAAACAGTGAAAATCGCCAAAGTATACCTTGTACAGCGGTTAAGGTTAACCGGCGATTGTTCGCGCAAAACAGAAAGCCGTAATGATTTCATCAGGCTGACCTTTCACAGCAAAAAAATCTGCCCGTGAACTGCGTTTTTTGTGCCGAAAAGCTGTATTCACGAGCGACAAGCTGGTAGAATCCTGCGCCATCACTACGTAACGTAGCGTCGCCAATCAACGGCGCTTATTTGCACAAATCCATTGACAAAAGAAGGTATAGAGGGCATATTCCTCGGCCTTTGAATTGTCCACATAGATCATATTTGGGAGTTGGACCTTGGCTAATATCAAATCAGCTAAGAAACGTGCTATCCAGTCTGAAAAGGCTCGTAAGCACAATGCAAGCCGTCGCTCTATGATGCGTACTTTCATCAAGAAAGTATACGCAGCTATCGAAGCTGGCGACAAAGCTGCTGCGCAGAACGCATTTAATGAAATGCAACCAATCGTGGATCGTCAGGCTGCTAAAGGTCTGATCCACAAAAACAAAGCAGCGCGTCATAAAGCAAACCTGACCGCGCAGATCAACAAACTGGCTTAATCGCCACTTGTTGTTGCTTGTTTTAAAAGAACCCGCTTAACGCGGGTTTTTTTATATCTTCAGATTGCCGGTGGCGTAAACAGCGCCGAGTAGTCGCGGTTACAGATGCGCTGTACCGCCGGATGTTGAATCATCCTTTCTGCAAATATCGCGTGATACTCCTCCATCACGTTATCGACCCGGCCAATCTCCGTAATCTTGTTATCTGAATAGAGATCGTGCACGTACAGCGTCGGTGCAACGAAGATGGCGTTATGCGCCTCACCAAAGGCTTTCATTAGCGCCGCATCGTCAAACTCGCCGAGGATCTCCACCTTCAGTCCCTGAGAGTTAAACCAGTTCAGCAGTTTGCGCCCAAGCATGGAGCGCCGGCCTGGCACCAGCAAACGACGCTCTTCCAGACAGGCTGGAAACGGTTTTTCCGGCGGCGGGTTAATGCACCAGAAGCTGACCCCGCATTCGCCAATCTTCACCGAGAACAGCCCTTCCTGCTGCGTAGAGTCAATCGGGCAGTCCGAGATAATCATATCCAGCTTATGCTGGCTCAGCTGCTCCAGCAGCATCTCGTGCGTGGATTCAAAACAGCGCAGATGGATTTGCTCATCTTCGACCACCGCCGCATCCAGCACGCCGCTGACCAGCCGTTTTGACAACGCATCCGCCACGCCGACGTCAAAGAGCAGGTTTGACTCTTTGCGGTAGTTAACAATATCCAGCATCTCCTGGCTTAAGGTGAACATCTTATCCGCGTAGCGGAAAACCAGTTCGCCCAGCTCACTTGGCTCAATCCCACGGCCCTTGCGCTTAAAGAGCTTGCCCTGCAGCCGCTCTTCCAGCGCTTTGATTTGCCCGGTGATGGTCTGCGGCGTCAGGTAGAGCGCCTCTGCCGCCCCCACGACCGAGCCCTGCTTATAGACGTGCCAGAAGTAGTAAAGGTGGTTGTAATTCAAATGAGACATCGTGTCTTCGCTCCCTGATCGTGTAGCGGGAGAAGGTGTTCTTCTCCCGGTTTCCTGTTATGCCTGAACGACCGGTCCGGACAGTTTGACCTTCAATAAGGTATAGCCAGTGACTGCGGCCAGTAACGATCCGATAAGGATACCCAGCTTCGCCCAGACGATAAGCTCAGGCGCATGGGCACCAAAAGCCAGCGTTGAGATAAAGATCGACATGGTAAACCCAATGCCACACAGCACGCCCACCGCCATGATCTGCTTAAACGTGGTGCCGTGCGGCAGTGAGGCCAGCTTCAGCTTCAGCGCCAGCCAGCAGAACAGGCTAATACCCAGCGGCTTACCAATAAACAGTCCGGCAATAATGCCCAGCGGCAACATTGAGGTCAGTCCCTCAAGGGTTACCCCTTCCAGCGAAACGCCTGCATTAGCGAAAGCAAACAGCGGCAGGATCATAAAGGCGACCCACGGGTGCAGTACATGCTCCAGCTGTTTGGCAGGCGATTTCCCCTCCTGCGGCTTAAGCGGAACGAAGAAGCCGACGATGACCCCGGCGAGCGTAGCGTGCACGCCTGATTTCAGTACCGCGGTCCACAGCACCATCCCCACCAGCACGTAGATCCCGATGCGGCGCACGTTGCAAATGTTCAACAGCGCCAGTACCGCAATCGCTCCTGCGGCAACGCTCAACGACAGGATCGACAGGTCGCTGGTGTAGAACAGCGCAATAATGACAATCGCGCCCAGGTCATCAATGATCGCCAGCGCCATCAGGAAGATTTTCAGTGCCACCGGCACGCGGCTTCCCAGCAAGGCCAGCACACCCAGGGCAAACGCGATATCCGTTGCCGCCGGAATGGCCCAGCCATGACGCGATACCGGATCCTGCCAGGTGAACGCCAGGAAGAGCAACGCCGGAATGACCATCCCCCCGAATGCGGCAATCACCGGGAACGCGGCACGCTGACGGCTGGCAAGCGAGCCCAGGACCAGCTCACGCTTAACCTCCAGCCCTACCAGCAGGAAAAACACGGCCATCAGTGCATCGTTGATCCACAGCAGCATGTTCTTGTTAATTTCCAGCGCCCCGACTTTCAGCTCGACGGGAGTTTCCAGAAACGCGTGGTAAAAGTCGCGTGTGAAACCCATATTGGCCAGCGCCATCGCGGCCGCAGCGGCAATAATCAGGATGATGCCGCCTGATGCTTCACTGCTAAAAAAACGGTGTATTAATTTCACGTAGGCTCTCTCTTACAGCAATACTTCGGTAAAACCATAATACCAGGCCAAACAGCTCGGCAAAAGCAGATTAATGTTGAGTATATATTCAGTTTTACCGAATGATAGCCATGAGGACAGCTACAAAAAGAAAAAGCCCGAAATCGCTTCCGGGCTTTTGAGATGAACACCAGCTAACGGATCAGCGGGTCAAATCGTCGAAGAATTTTTTGACGCCATCGAAGAAGCTTTTGGAGCGCGGGCTGTTTTTCTCACCCGTCGGGCCGCCAAAACTTTCCTGCAGCTCTTTCAGCAGCTGTTTCTGCTTGTCGTTCAGGCCAACCGGGGTTTCAACCACCACGCGGCACAGCAGGTCGCCCTGCGCACCACCGCGAACGGATTTAACACCTTTACCACGCATGCGGAACAGCTTGCCGGTCTGGGTTTCGCCTGGAACCTTCAGATTGACGCGACCATCAAGCGTTGGCACTTCAATTTCGCCACCGAGTGCCGCCATGGCGAAGTTGATGGGCACTTCACAGTACAGGTTGTTGCCTTCACGCTCAAAGATGGCGTGCTGCTTGACCTGAACCTGAACGTACAGATCGCCTGCCGGTGCACCGTGCTCGCCGGCCTCACCTTCACCTGCCAGACGGATACGGTCGCCCGTGTCCACGCCAGCCGGGATTTTAACGGACAGCGTCTTGGTTTTCTCAACGCGACCATGACCGTGGCATTTTGTGCAGGGGTCTTTAATCAGCGTACCGCGACCATGACAGTGCGGACACGCCTGCTGCACGGCGAAGAAGCCCTGACGCATCTGTACCTGACCGGAACCGTGACAGGTTGGACAGGTTTGCGGCTGGGTGCCTGCTTTCGCGCCGCTGCCGTGGCAAACGTCACACTCTTCCAGCGTCGGAATACGGATCTCTTTGGTGACGCCACGTACGGCCTCTTCCAGCGTCAGATCCATGTTGTAGCGCAGGTCGGCGCCGCGCGCCGCGCGCTGACGGCCACGACCGCCGCCAAAAATGTCGCCGAAAACATCGCCAAAGATATCGCTGAAGTCAGCGCCGCCGCCAAAGCCGCCGCCACCGAATCCACCGCCGCCCATGCCGCCTTGTTCGAAGGCTGCGTGGCCGTACTGGTCATAGGCCGCACGTTTCTGTGCATCGGTCAGGACTTCGTAGGCTTCTTTGATCTCTTTAAATTTGGCTTCAGCCTCTTTGTCACCCTGGTTGCGGTCCGGGTGGAATTTCATGGCCAGGCGCTTATACGCCTTTTTGATTTCACGCTCTTCCGCAGTTTTCGGAACGCCTAAAATCTCGTAATAGTCTTGCTTTGCCATTGGTTTTTTTAAGCCCCTTAACATGCGAGCACGGGCGTGGAGAGTTCTCCTACGCCCGTGCCGATTAATTACCCTGCATCAGGGCGATTATTTTTTGTCTTTCACTTCTTCGAACTCAGCGTCGACAACGTCGTCGTCTTTCGCGTTGTTCTGAGAAGCGTCAGCGCCAGCCTGCTGTTGGGCGTGCTGCTGCTGAGCGATTTCCATCAGCTTCTGAGAAGCCTGTGCCAGCTCCTGCATCTTCGCTTCGATATCCGCTTTATCTTCGCCTTTCAGAGACGTTTCCAGCGCGCTCAGTGCAGCTTCGATAGCCGTTTTGTCTTCAGCTGGCAGTTTATCGCCGGCTTCTTCAACCTGCTTACGGGTGCTGTGCAGCAGATGGTCGCCCTGGTTGCGGGTCTGAACCAGCTCTTCGAACTTACGGTCAGATTCCGCGTTCGCTTCTGCTTCACGAACCATTTTCTGGATCTCTTCTTCGTTCAGACCGGAAGAGGCCTTAATGGTGATCTTCTGCTCTTTACCGCTGTTTTTGTCTTTCGCGGAAACGTGCAGGATACCGTCAGCATCGATATCGAAGGTTACTTCGATCTGCGGCATACCGCGTGGCGCCGGGTTAATGCCATCCAGGTTGAACTGACCCAGTGACTTGTTATCCGCCGCACGCTTACGCTCACCCTGCAGCACATGGATGGTTACTGCAGACTGGTTGTCTTCAGCAGTAGAGAACACCTGGCTGTGCTTAGTAGGGATAGTGGTATTTTTGGTGATAAGCGCCGTCATCACACCGCCCATGGTTTCGATACCCAGAGACAGCGGGGTAACGTCCAGCAGCAGAACGTCTTTCACATCACCCGTCAACACACCACCCTGAACAGCAGCACCGATAGCCACTGCTTCGTCCGGGTTAACGTCTTTACGTGGCTCTTTACCAAAGAATTCAGCCACTTTCTTCTGAACCATTGGCATACGGGTCTGGCCACCGACGAGGATAACGTCGTTGATATCAGACACGGACAGGCCAGCATCCTGCAGAGCGACTTTCAGTGGCTCGATGGAACGGTTCACCAGGTCTTCAACCAGGCTTTCCAGTTTCGCACGGGTCACTTTAATGTTCATGTGTTTAGGACCGGTCGCGTCTGCAGTGATATACGGCAGGTTCACGTCGGTCTGCTGAGCGGAAGACAGTTCGATCTTCGCTTTCTCAGCGGCTTCTTTCAGGCGCTGCATTGCCAGCGGGTCGTTACGCAGGTCAATGCCCTGATCTTTCTTGAACTCATCAACGAGGTAGTTGATCAGACGGGTATCGAAGTCTTCACCACCCAGGTGGGTATCACCGTTGGTTGCCAGAACTTCGAAGGTTTTTTCGCCATCAACTTCGTCGATTTCGATAATAGAGATATCGAAAGTACCACCACCCAGGTCGTAAACCGCGATAGTACGGTTGCCAACTTCTTTATCCAGACCGTAAGCCAGTGCCGCTGCGGTTGGTTCGTTGATGATACGTTTTACTTCCAGACCTGCGATACGGCCAGCATCTTTCGTAGCCTGACGCTGAGCATCGTTGAAGTAAGCAGGAACGGTGATAACAGCTTCAGTTACCGGTTCACCCAGGTAATCTTCTGCGGTTTTCTTCATTTTTTTCAGCACTTCAGCAGAGATCTGCGGTGGTGCCGTTTTGGTGCCTTTCACATCAAGCCATGCATCGCCGTTATCTGCTGCGATGATTTTGTAAGGCATGATAGAAACGTCACGCTGAACTTCTTCGTCCTGGAAGCGGCGGCCAATCAGGCGTTTAATCGCAAACAGGGTATTTTGCGGGTTTGTCACTGCCTGACGTTTAGCCGGCTGACCAACCAGAGTTTCACCATCCTGGGTATAAGCAATGATAGAAGGCGTGGTGCGATCGCCCTCGGCGTTCTCCAGCACGCGTGCGGTAGTGCCATCCATAATCGCTACACAAGAGTTGGTAGTACCCAGGTCGATACCAATAATTTTACCCATCTAAACGTCTCCACTTAAAATTCAGTCAACATGTGGTTGTGTACCTGTAATAAGGGCAGAACGTGCTTTTTCAACTGCCCACAATTGATTTTTTTCAGGTCCACACACTGCGGTTGACTACAAGATGGGGTCGCGCCAGCGTCCATCAAGGGGGAACGGTAAAAAAAATTTTTAATTTCACCCTGATGAGATCATAGACGGCATTGATTGCGCCCATTATGATGCCGCGCCCCGTCAGGGAGAACTGACGCGGGTTTAACCATTTCACCATATTAATGATGATTTTTTTGAGGACTTATGGGCAACACTAAGTTGGCTAATCCGGCTCCGCTGGGCCTGATGGGTTTTGGCATGACCACTATCCTGCTGAACCTGCACAACATCGGGATGTTCCCGATGGATGGCATTATCCTGGCGATGGGCATTTTTTACGGCGGTATCGCGCAAATCTTCGCGGGCCTGCTGGAATATAAGAAAGGCAACACCTTCGGCTTAACCGCATTTACCTCTTATGGTTCTTTCTGGCTGACCCTGGTCGCGATCCTGCTGATGCCTAAAATGGGCCTGGCAGACGCGGCAAACGCACATTTCCTGGGCGTTTACCTTGGTCTGTGGGGCATCTTCACGCTGTTTATGTTCTTCGGCACCCTGAAAGGCAACCGCGCACTGCAGTTTGTTTTCCTGAGCCTGACCGTGCTGTTCGCCCTGCTGGCGATCGGCCACCTCGTGGATAACGCAAGCATCGTGCATATTGCCGGCTGGATTGGTCTGGTGTGCGGTGCAAGCGCTATCTACCTGGCAATGGGTGAAGTGCTGAACGAGCAGTTTGACCGCACCATCCTACCGATTGGTGAAAAACACTGATCCATCTGTCGTGTCCGCCTCGCGGGCACGACATCCCTGTTTCTGCCGAAGCCAAATGCCTAACACCAGCCCCATCACCGACAGCGCGAGCACATACCAGGCAGGTGCCATCGGGGATACTCCCATCAACACCGTGACCGCAATCGGCGTCAGCCCGCCAAAGATGGCGTAAGAGACGTTATAGGAAAAAGAGATCCCGGTGAAGCGGACCTCCGGCGGAAAAGCTCGCACCATCACATACGGCACTGCACCGACAACCCCCACGCACAGCCCGACCGTACCGTAGAGCAGGAACAGCTGTTCAGGATGGCTGCCTGCCAGGTGGTAAAACGCCCAGCTCGACGCAGCCAGCAGCAGGCTGCCGATGATGAAAGTCAGGCCGGCACCGATACGATCAACGGCCAGCCCCGCGGCCAGACAGCCAAAGCAGAGCATAATGGTGGCGATACTGTTTGCCTGCAACGTTACCGCCGGCGCAAAACCGTACTGCTTTTGCAGCCATACCGGAGACATTAAGATAACGACCACGATGCCCGCCGACAGCAGCCAGGTGAGCAGCATCGACACCACAACCGCGCTTCGGTGGCGCACCACCACGGCTTTTACCGGCAACTCCTGCGCCAGCGCCTTGCGCTGCTGCATCTCAAGGAAAATGGGTGTCTCCTGCAGCCAGCGGCGAAGATACATCGCCACCAGGCCAAACGCCCCGCCGAGCAGGAACGGTACGCGCCATCCCCAGTCGTGAACCGCCTGTTGCGTCATGCTGGTATTCACGATAGTGGCCACCACTGAACCGAGGAGGATACCGACAGTCAGCCCCGCCGTTAAGGTTCCACAGGCGATGCCGATGCGGCGCGCCGGCACATGCTCCGCCACAAATACCCAGGCCCCCGGCACTTCGCCGCCAATTGCCGCCCCCTGAAGAATGCGCATCAGCAACAGCAGCAGCGGAGCAACAATGCCCATTGAGGCGTAAGTAGGCAGCAGACCAATGGCCAGCGTCGGCACGGCCATCAGTAAAATGCTGAGCGTGAACATCTTCTTACGCCCGACCAGGTCACCAAAGTGGGCCATCACAATGCCACCCAGCGGTCGTGCCAGATACCCGGCGGCAAAAATGCCGAAGGTTTGCACCTGGCGCAACCACTCCGGGATATCTGCCGGGAAGAAAAGCTCCCCCACCACGGCGGCGAAGAAGACGAAGATGATAAAGTCGTAAAACTCCAGCGCACCGCCTAAGGCCGCGAGCGTGAGGGTTTTGTAGTCCTGTCGATTCAGAGGTCGGGTGTTATGTGACATAGCGAACCATTTGGCTTGTGTTGTGGATTTATTTTTACAGCAAACGTAAAGAAAATATTACTATACCGTAAAACCCTTACCACGCTACCGTCGCTTCAGCTAATGTCACATATTGATTAATTTCAGGAGATTGTCTCGCGACGGGCGTTTTTCGGACGAAAAGCTGCTACCACTTTCTCATCGGTCTCCACATACGGGCCGTCAAGTAACTGTATACAATACGGTACACTTGCAAAAATCCCGTGCACGATCACGCTGCCATCTTCCGCTTTCAGTCCTTCAAGCGTCTCTTTGATGGACTTCGGCTGGCCCGGCAAATTCAGAATCAATGCCTGCTTGCGGATCACCCCGACCTGACGGGAGAGGATCGCCGTCGGGACAAAGTGTAGACTGATCTGGCGCATCTGCTCACCGAAGCCAGGCATCTCACGATCGGCAACCGCCAGCGTGGCATCCGGAGTGACGTCCCGGCGCGCAGGTCCGGTGCCTCCCGTGGTCAATACCAGGTGGCAGCTCATCTCATCCACCAGCTCACAGAGTGTCTGTTCGATAATTGGCTGCTCGTCAGGGATCAGGCGGGTCTGGATCTCAAAGGGGGTTGTCAACGCACTGCCCAGCCATTCTTCCAGCGCGGGGATGCCTTTATCCTGATAAACACCGCTGGAGGCGCGGTCAGAAATCGACACTAAGCCGATGCGTAAGGTATTCATATCCATTCCATTCAAAAAAGTACTGATTAAAGGGAATGATACACGCAGAGGGGAAATTCAGACAGAGTACGAAAGAAGTAGCGTGACCGGGGACCCGGTCACGCAGAATGATTACAGCAGGTCGCCGATCATTTTTTCCAGTTTTTCCTGGTCGATAGCAAACTTACGGATACCGTCCGCCAGTTTATCTACAGCCATTGGATCCTGGTTATGCTGCCACAGGAACTCAGATTCAGTGATGCGCTCCGGACGCGCTTTCACTTCACCGGTGTAGGACAGTTTACGCTCGATAGCACCTTCGCTTTCAGCCAGCTCTTTCAGCAGTGCCGGGGCGATGGTCAGGCGGTCACAGCCAGCCAGTTCGATGATTTCACCTACGTTACGGAAGCTTGCGCCCATCACCACAGTCTCATAACCGTGCTGTTTGTAGTATTCGTAGATTTCGGTCACGGAAACGACGCCTGGATCTTCAGATGCCGCGTACTCTTTCTTATCCGTGTTGGCTTTGTACCAGTCCAGAATACGGCCAACGAATGGAGAAATCAGGTATACGCCGGCTTCCGCACATGCACGCGCCTGTGCGAAGGAGAACAGCAGCGTCAGGTTACAGTTGATACCGTCTTTTTCCAGCTGTTCAGCTGCACGAATACCCTGCCAGGTTGACGCCAGTTTGATCAGGATGCGGTCATTGCTGATGCCGGCATCGTTGTACATTTTGATCAGACGTTTTGCTTTGGCGATAGACGCTTCGGTGTCGTAGGAGAGACGTGCGTCAACTTCGGTAGAGATGCGGCCAGGAACCAGTTTCAGAATTTCCAGACCAATGTTCACGGCCAGTTTATCAGTGGCATCAACAACCTGCTGCGCGCGGTCGTTGCTCTGTGCTTTCGCCCAGGTCACTGCGTCGTCAATCAGTTTGCGATACTCAGGGATCTGTGCGGCGTTAAGGATCAGAGAAGGGTTGGTGGTGGCATCCTGCGGCTGGTACAGCTTCATTGCCGCGATATCTCCGGTGTCAGCTACGACAGTGGTGAACTGACGAAGGGAGGTCAATTTATCCGTCATGATAGTGTTTCTCTTTTAACGTGCCCTGGATAATTCACGCTACCGACAGCATGCCTGCAGCGGAAAAATGACAGGTTTACTTGTTAGGGGGATGTAACCGGTCTGCCCTGATGATAACACGACGGAGGGGTAGCGCAACCGCAGACAGTGCGCTTAGACAGAGTATGATAAACTCAGAATATTAACAGGCTGCTAAGTAACAGCATGTCCAATCAGTGGTAGCGCTTACATATTCATTTTGGCATCAACAAGAGGGACGTTAATGCCTGATTTCCTTTTCTTTATTAATGAAGTCCTTTGGGGTTCGATAATGATATACCTGCTACTGGGTGCAGGTATTTGGTTTACGCTACGCAGCGGGTTTATCCAGTTTCGTTATATTCGCAAATTTGGCAGAAGTCTGAAAAACAGCGTCACTCTCCAGCCGGGCGGATTAACCTCTTTCCAGGCCCTCTGCACCAGCATTGCCGCACGCCTCGGCAGCGGTAATATGGCGGGGGTGGCACTGGCCATCAGCGCCGGTGGCCCGGGCGCCGTTTTCTGGATGTGGGTCACGGCGCTTATCGGGATGGCTACCTCCTTTGCCGAAAGCGCCCTCGCCCAACTCTACAAAGAAAAAGATAAAAACGGACAGTTTCGCGGCGGCCCGGCCTGGTACATGGCGCGTGGCTTGGGAATGCGCTGGATGGGCGTGCTGTTTTCGCTGTTTTTACTGCTCGCGTACGGTCTGATTTTCAATACCGTTCAGGCGAATTCTGTCGCCCATGCTTTGCGCTATGCCTTTGCATGTCCGGAGTGGATCACCGGGCTTGTTTTAGCCCTCTGTATCCTGCTGACCATTTCGACCGGCCTAAAAGGTGTCGCCCGCCTGATGCAGTGGCTGGTGCCTGTCATGGCGCTGCTGTGGGTTGCCGCCAGCCTGTTCGTCGCCGCACGGCATATCGAGCAGGTGCCGGAAGTGATTGCAACCATCTTCAAAAGCGCATTTGGCTGGCGCGAGGCGGCATCGGGCGCACTGGGCTATACCTTCAGCCAGGCGCTGATGTCGGGCTTTCAGCGCGGAATGTTCTCCAATGAAGCCGGTATGGGATCAACGCCCAATGCCGCAGCCGCCGCCGCGTCCTGGCCGCCTCACCCGGCGGCACAAGGCATTGTTCAGATGATTGGCGTTTTTACGGACACCATTATTATCTGTTCCGCCAGCGCCATGATCCTGCTGCTGGCCGGCCCGGTACCTCACTCATCGGAAACAGCCGGCATACAACTGCTTCAACAGGCACTGGTGAATCTGACGGGCGGCTGGGGAGCCGGGTTTGTCTCGCTCATCCTGCTGTTATTCGCCTTCAGCTCGATTGTTGTGAATTACCTCTACGCCGAAAATAACCTTATTTTCCTGAAAGTGGACTCCCGCCGTATGATCACGCTGCTGCGCCTCGGGGTGATACTGATGGTGTTAGCAGGTTCGCTGCTCAGCATGCCGCTGGTCTGGCAACTGGCGGATGTCTTTATGGCGCTCATGGCCATCACTAACCTGACGGCGATCCTGCTGCTCTCACCCGTGGTTACGCTTATCGCACGGGACTATCTTCGTCAGCGCAAACTGGGCGTACCGCCGGTCTTTGATGCCTCGCGCTATCCCGACATCCAGGCGCAAATTGCGCCCGGCACCTGGGATGATTTGCCACGGCAATAACAGCTATCGATCAATTGAGGGCGATTTTTTGCTAAAGTCGCTCTAAATTTCCTGCAAGGACTGGATATGCTGATTCTGATTTCACCTGCTAAAACGCTCGATTACCAGAGCCCGCTCGCCACCGAGCGCTATACCCAGCCTGAACTGCTGGACTATTCGCAACAGCTGATTCACGTCGCGCGTAAGCTCTCTGCGCCACAAATTGCCTCGCTGATGAGTATCAGCGACAAACTGGCGGATCTTAACGCGACCCGTTATCACGAGTGGCACCCGGACTTCACGCCGAACAACGCCCGCCAGGCGCTTCTGGCGTTTAAAGGTGATGTGTATACCGGCCTGCAGGCGGAAGATTTTAGCGAAGCCGATTTCGACTTCGCCCAGCAGCATCTGCGCATGTTGTCAGGTCTGTACGGCGTGCTGCGCCCGTTGGACCTGATGCAGCCATATCGTCTGGAGATGGGTATCCGCCTGGAAAACCCTAAAGGCAAAGATCTGTACCATTTCTGGGGCGATATCATCACCGACAAACTGAACGCTGCGCTGCGTGCTCAGGGCGATAATGTGGTGATCAATCTGGCCTCCGATGAATACTACAAATCGGTGAAGCCGAAAAAGCTGGATGCGGAAATTATCAAGCCCGTTTTCCTCGATGAGAAAAACGGCAAGTTCAAGGTCATCAGCTTCTACGCCAAAAAAGCGCGTGGGCTGATGAGCCGCTACATCATTCAGAACCGCCTGACGAAGCCGGAGCAACTGACCGGCTTCAACAGCGAAGGCTACTTCTTCGATGAAGAAGCGTCAGGAAAAGGCGAACTGGTGTTTAAGCGCCACGAGCAGTAAAACAAACCCCGCCAGATGGCGGGGTTTTGCATTAATGGTGTTTCCAGTCCGGGCCAGGACGCGGGTCGTCGTGACGATCGTGATGGTGGTCATCATGATGACGATCGTGATGCTCGTCATGTGGGCGCCAGTGATTATCGCGCCAGTCATAGTGAGCCTTCCACCAGTCATGGTCGCGCCAGCGACCACCATCCCAGTAGTGACCACGATTATCCTGATCGCCAATCTGCAGTTTTACCGCAGGGACGAGGGTGATTTCAGAGGCCTGAACCGCCATCGGAGCGACCAGCATCATTGAAAGCACCAGCAGAGCAGGTTTCAGTTTAGACATAGGTGACTCCTTATTCATTTACCCGATGTGGGCCGATGTAAGGAGAATACGTGAGGAGGACGGGGGATGTTATTCTCTGCAATCCTAATCGCTAAGTGACCGCATTTATTGGGAATTTCTGCTTTTTTACTGCTATTTTTCTCCTTAATTTCTCCATAAAAAAAGCCGGGTAAGTTTCACCTTACCCGGCCTGCACAGGAGGACAGAACCGTTATCCGCGCGTCATCATCAACTTACGCAGCGCGGCGAAATCCGCGGGCAGTTCATGCGAAAGCAGCGGCAGGTCCGCACGCTCGGCCAGCTCTTTTGGCAGCGGCAGCGTTTCACCCAGAATCACTTCCACGCTCTCTTTGAACTTCGCCGGATGAGCCGTTCCCAGGAACAGGCCATACTCCCCCGGATTCAGCTGATCGCGCAGCGCACGGTAAGCGATCGCCGCATGCGGTTCAGAGGTGTACCCCACCGCTTTCAGCTCACGCAGGGTGGCTTTGGTGGTCTCATCCGTCACCGCGGCATAACCCAGATCGCCCAGACGCCAGACCTTACGGCGGAACAGCTCTTCCACACGCGGCCAGTTATTCGGCTGGCTTACGTCCATCGCATTCGAAAGCGTCGCCTGCGTGGCGTTCGGCGCCCATTTACCGTCTTTCAGGAAGCGCGGCACGGTGTCGTTGGCGTTGGTGGCGGCGATAAAGCGTTTTACCGGCAGGCCGAGCGATTTCGCCAGCAGGCCCGCCGTCAGGTCACCAAAGTTGCCGCTTGGTACGGAAACGACCAGCTGATTGCGCGCCTCCTGTGGCAGCTGTGCAACCGCTTCGAAGTAGTAGCAGATCTGCGCCAGCAGACGGCTGATGTTAATGGAGTTCGCCGAGTTCAGACCCAGCGCCACTTTCAGCTCTTCATCATCGAAGGCCTGCTTGACCAGCGCCTGACAGGCATCGAAATCGCCGTCAATCGCCACGGTTTCAATGTTGCCCCCGAGCGTACAGAACAGTTTCTCCTGCAGCGGACTGATTTTGCCTTTCGGGTAGAGGATCACCACGCGAACGTTCTTCAGACCGTAGAACGCATGGGCAACGGCCGCACCGGTATCGCCGGAGGTCGCCGTCAGAATCGTTACCGGTTTGTCGCCGCTGATGTGGGTCAGCATCTGCGCCATAAAGCGGCCACCGAAGTCTTTAAACGCCAGGGTTGGACCATGGAACAGCTCAAGGCAGCCGACATCCGGCTCAACCTGCTTAACCGGTGCCGGGAAAGCGAACGCTGCACGCACGCGCTCTTCCAGCAGCTCCTGCGGGATTTCATCGCCGATAAAGGCAGAGAGAATTTTAGTGCTGCGGGTGACAAAGTCCTGCTTCAGCAGTTCATCAATGTCGGTCAGCTGAAATTCCGGCAGGTCATGGGGGAAGAACAGCCCCTGATTTTTGCCCAGTCCCTGAGTCACCGCCTGCGCGAAGCTGACCTGCTCGTTATGATCTTTAAGGTTGTAGAGTTTCATTCGTTATCCCAGTACTCGTGCGCCAGCCGTGTCCAGACGGCAAATATGAACAAAGCCTTCCTGATTTTGCAGGTAGTGTTTAGAGAGCCAGTCCGCCACGCGCTGCGCCGTGTCTGGCTTATCGCACAGGGCGAACAGCGTCGGGCCGGAGCCGGAGATACCGCACGCCAGTGCGCCGGTATCCATTGACGCCTGTCGCGCCTCGTTAAAGCCAGGCAACAGCTTAGTGCGGTACGGCTCGGCGATAACGTCTTTCATTAATTTTGCTGCCAGCTGCGGCTGACGGGTGTAGCAGGCGTGAATAAAGCCGGCCAGATGACGTCCGTGAGCGATACAGTCCTGACGACGATACTGCGCAGGCAGGATCGCACGCGCTTCAGCGGTAGATACCTTAATGCCGGGATAGGCCAGCACCCACAGCCACTCATCAAACCCTGGCACCTGCTGGCTGATGATGCCATTTTCTTCAATCATCAGCTGCATACCGCCGAGGAAGCAGGGGGCGACGTTGTCATAATGAATGCTGCCGGAGATGCGCCCTTCCAGCTCGCCCATTAACCCGAGCAGACGGTTATTATTCAGCGGCTTGCCGCAGTGCTCATTCATAGCCACCAGTCCGGCGACCACGGAGCAGGCGCTGGAACCCAGACCAGAGCCAATCGGCATACTTTTCTCCAGCGTCATGGCGACCGGCACATTTTTGCCGATCTCCTGACAGAACCGCTCCCAGCACTGATAAACGATATTCTCGCGCGGGTCTGTCGGCAGTTTGCTGGCGAAGCGGCCCACGTTATTCAGGCTAAAGCTCTCTGCCGCTTCAACCGTTACCGTATCGCCCAGCAGCGAACCATCCACCGGCGTCACCGCCGCACCCAGCACATCAAATCCGACGCTCATATTGGCGCTGGAAGCCGGGGCATAAACTTTCACCATGTTAAACTCCTAACTTCCATGACAGGGTACGCAGCAAATCGGCAAATACACCCGCCGCGGTAACATCATTCCCTGCGCCATAGCCGCGAAGCACCAGCGGCAGTGGCTGATAATAGTGGCTGTAAAACGCAAGGGCGTTTTCGCCGTTTTTTACTTTGAACAGCGGGTCGTTGCCATCCACTTCAGCAATCTTCACGCGGCACATACCATCGTCTTCAATATTGCCAACATAGCGCAATACCTTACCTTCATCACGGGCTTTCGCAACGCGTGCGGCAAAAGCGTCGTCTAGCTGCGCTAAATTGGCCATAAAGGTGTTCACGTCACCGCTGTCGTCAAACCCGGCAGGCAGAACAGGCTCAATCACGATATCGGAAAGCTCCAGCTCACGGCCCGTTTCACGCACCAGTATGAGCAACTTACGCGCCACATCCATACCGGAGAGATCGTCTCGCGGATCCGGCTCGGTGTACCCCAGTTCACGCGCGGCACGGGTCGCTTCCGACAGGCTCATGCCCTCATCCAGCTTGCCGAAGATAAACGACAGCGAGCCGGAAAGAATGCCGGAGAAACGCTGCAGTTCATCCCCCGCGTTCAGCAGGTTTTGCAGGTTCTCGATCACCGGCAGGCCCGCGCCCACGTTGGTGTCGTAGAGGAACTTACGCCGTGACTTGCTCGCCGCCAGACGCAGCTGGTGATAGTAATCCATCGACGAGGTGTTGGCCTTTTTGTTTGGCGTCACCACGTGGAAACCTTCGCGCAGGAAATCGGCGTACTGATCGGCCACCGCCTGGTTCGAGGTACAATCGACAATGACCGGGTTAAGCAGGTGATACTCTTTCACCAGACGGATTAACCGGCCCAGATTAAAGGGCTCTTTGGCATCATTCAGCTCAGCCTGCCAGTTTTCCAGGTTCAGGCCATGAACGTTGGTCAGCAGCGCTTTAGAGTTCGCGATACCGCACACGCGCAGATCAATGTGCTTTTTCTTCAACCACTCCTGCTGACGCTTCACCTGCTCCAGCAGCGCGCCACCCACACCGCCCACGCCAATCAGGAACAGCTCGATCACCTGATCGGTGTTGAACAGCATCTGATGAACCACGCGAACGCCGGTTGTTGCATCGTCGTTATCAACAACCACCGAGATTGAACGCTCAGATGACCCCTGGGCGATGGCCACAATGTTGATGTTGGCCCTGGCCAGCGCCGCAAAGAATTTGGCCGAGATACCGCGCAGCGTACGCATACCGTCGCCCACCACCGAGATAACCGCCAGGCGTTCCTGGATAGAAAGCGGCTCCAGCAGCTCTTCTTTCAGCTCAAGGTAAAACTCTTCTTCCAGCGCACGACGGGCGCGCAGACAATCCCCCTGCGGTACGCAGAAGCTGATGCTGTATTCAGAAGAGGACTGAGTGATCAGCACAACCGAGATACCGTTGCGGGACATGGCCGCGAAAACGCGGGCCGCCATACCGACCATGCCTTTCATTCCCGGGCCGGAAACGCTGAACATGGCCATATTGTTCAGGTTAGAAATGCCTTTCACCGGCAGGCCGTCTTCATCAGTACTGGCGCCAATCAGCGTGCCCGGCGCTTGCGGGTTACCGGTGTTTTTAATCAGGCAAGGGATCTGGAACTGGGCAATGGGAGAGATGGTGCGAGGGTGAAGAACTTTAGCGCCGAAGTAGGAAAGCTCCATCGCTTCCTGGTATGACATCGACTTCAGCAGCCTGGCGTCCGGTACCTGGCGCGGATCGCAGGTGTATACACCATCGACGTCAGTCCAGATCTCACAACAGTCGGCGCGCAAACAGGCTGCCAGCACGGCAGCAGAGTAGTCGGAGCCGTTGCGGCCCAGTACGACAAGTTCACCCTTCTCGTTTCCGGCGGTGAAGCCCGCCATCAGGATCATATGGTCAGACGGAATTTTGCTCGCGGCAATGCGACGGGTTGATTCGGCTATATCAACGGTAGACTCGAGGTAGTGACCCACTGCCAGCAGTTTTTCAACGGGATCGATAACCGACACATTGTGGCCACGCGCTTCCAGCAGGCCCGCCATGATGGCAATCGACAATTTTTCACCACGGCAGATTAACGCCGCGTTGATGCTATCCGGGCACTGACCTAAAAGGCTGATACCGTGCAGCACGTGTTTGATTTGGGCGAACTCTTGATCAACAAAGGATTTCAGCTGTGCGAGCGGGAAACCCGGCTGCGCCTCCGCCAGTCCCTGCAGCAGCTCAGCGAAGATACGCTCGGCGTCGCTCAAGTTCGGGAGTGCATCCTGGCCACCGATGGTCTTTTCAATCATCGCCACCAGGTGGTTGGTGATTTTTGCCGGGGCAGAGAGCACGGTCGCGACCTGCCCCTGCCTGGCGTTGCTCTCCAGGATATCGGCAACACGCAGAAAACGTTCTGCATTTGCCACTGATGTACCGCCGAACTTCAACACTCGCATGGTTCTACCTCGTTTCCTTTAGCCGAAAAAAAAGCCCGCACTGTTTGGGTGCGGGCTTTTTTCTGTTTTTCCTGTACGCGTCAGCCCGCATCATTTCCTGTGGTAATGATGATGGTTGTTGTAATGGTGGTGATGCTGATGCGTTTCATGGATGTTGTGTACTCTGTCATTATTATCTGTCTGTGCTGTATTCTTTTAGGGTTAAAGGATTGGGCACCTTAAGTCAATGAATTTTTAATTTGATCACAATTCGGGACGCTCTCACGTCCCGCTGCTTGCAGATTTATTTTCATCCGATTCCCCCAGACGCACCCCACCCAGACAGACGGATACGCCATAGTAAAAACTTATGACAGCATTTTACTCGGCCAATTTTTTTTCAATATCATGCAGCAAACGGTGCAACATTGCCGTGTCTCGCTGTTCAAGACGCCCAAGTCGCTGATGCAGCCAGTCCGCCATTTTTTGATCTTCCTCGACACCGAGTTGTAATAACAGTTGGTCAACGCGAGCGCGCAGCGCGGCCAGCTGGTTTTCATCTGCCCCTTCAGCCTGGGGTTGAGGAATTTGTATTAGGGAGGCTAATTGATAGCAATACACCATTACCGCCTGGCCTAAATTCAGCGACGGATAATCCGCCACCATCGGCGCACCGGTCAGGACGTCCGCCAACGCCAGCTCCTCGTTCGTCAGACCGGAATCTTCCCGCCCAAAGACCAGCGCGGCCTTCGTCAGCCACTGGCTTTTCTCCGTTAACATCGGCAACAGTTCCGCCGGCGTGGCGTAATAGTGGAACTTTGCCCGGCTGCGTGCCGTGGTCGCCACGGTAAAAGAAATGTCGTGCAGCGCAGCGGCGAGCGTGTCGTAAGTGGTTATATTATCGAGAATATCCCCTGAACCGTGCGCCACCCAACGGGCCGCGGGCTCGAGGTGCGCCTGGCTGTCCACGATGCGAAGATCGGTAAACCCCATGGTCTTCATGGCACGCGCCGCAGCGCCTATATTTTCGGCTCTGGCTGGGGCGACCAGTACAATCGACAGATGCATTTATGCTCTCTTTTTAATCAGTTAGCGGATAAAAATGTGATGCACTTCAACATATTACGCGGCGCGAATTTACAAAAATGCAACACAAATCACCGAAATAGCGTTTCAGAACAAATTAAAAACGCTAAACTATTTTGTGGCTGAACAATCAGTTAGAATGTTAACAGAAGGCTATTATCCTTATGTTTTATAATGGTAATGACCTCATGAATACTCTTTTCTGATTGGATTCGTATCGTTTATAAATCAAGGTACGCAACTAGTTGGTTTATTGAAAAATTGTGACAAAGGCTAGCATTCGGCTACGATGATTTCATCAAACTGTTAACGTGCTACAATTGAACTTGATATATGTCAACGAAGCGTAGTTTTATTGGGTGTCTGGTGTCACTTAGCCTGTTATGTTGCTGTTAAAATGGTTAGGATGACAGCCGTTTTTGACACTGTCGGGTCCAAAGGGAAAGTACCCACGACCAAGCTAATGATGTTGTTGACGTTGATGGAAAGTGCATCAAGAACGCAATTACGTACTTTAGTCACGTTAGGCCGGTCATGTTAATTTGCGACATGCATCAGGCAGGTCAGGGACTTTTGTACTTCCTGTTTCGATTTAGTTGGCAATTTAGGTAGCAAACATGCAGACCCCGCACATTCTTATCGTTGAAGACGAGTTGGTAACACGCAACACGTTAAAGAGCATTTTCGAAGCAGAAGGCTACGATGTCTTTGAAGCGACCGATGGCGCAGAGATGCATCAGATCCTTTCTGAAAATGATATCAACCTGGTGATCATGGATATCAACCTGCCGGGCAAAAACGGCCTTCTTCTGGCGCGCGAACTGCGTGAACAGGCGAATGTCGCGTTAATGTTCCTGACAGGCCGTGATAACGAAGTTGATAAAATCCTTGGCCTGGAAATCGGTGCGGATGACTACATCACTAAACCGTTTAATCCACGCGAGTTAACCATTCGTGCACGCAACCTGCTGTCCCGCACCATGAACCTGGGCACGGTCAGCGAAGAGCGTCGTAGCGTAGACAGCTACAAGTTCAACGGCTGGGAACTTGATATCAATAGCCGTTCACTGATTAGCCCGAACGGTGAGCAGTATAAACTGCCGCGCAGTGAATTCCGCGCGATGCTGCACTTCTGTGAAAATCCGGGCAAAATTCAGTCCCGTGCAGAACTGCTGAAGAAAATGACCGGCCGTGAGCTGAAGCCGCACGACCGTACCGTAGACGTGACCATCCGTCGTATCCGTAAACATTTCGAATCTACGCCTGATACGCCGGAAATTATCGCCACTATTCACGGTGAAGGTTATCGTTTCTGCGGCGACCTGCAGGAGTAATCCGGCAACTGAAGTAAAAAAAAACGGCGCTTTCGCGCCGTTTTTTATTTCCAGACTCGCATCGTATCCGCATCAGATTCAACGGGGGGGACAGGACGCTTCGGCTGAGAGAGTGAATACCAGTCAAGGTGACGCGTCAGGTACATGACTGCAAACAGTGCCATCGCCAGTACGGCAGCTCCCAGCAGCAACGCGCTGTCCTCAGAACGCAGCAGGAACCACATCACGACATCCAGCCCCAGCAGCGCCAGAATAAACACCCCGCTTCGCCTCCAGCTTTTCAGTACCGCCTGCAGGTACACACCATTCATCATCGCGCCGACAAGGCTTGCCATAATCCAGGCCGGCGTAAACCCGACATGCTCAGACAGGGCAAGTAAGACGAGATAGAAGAGGACCAGCGACAACCCCACCAGCAGATACTGCATTGGGTGCAGACGCAATCCGGTGAGGGTTTCGAACACGAAGAAGGCCATAAACGTCAGGGCAATCAGTAAAATAGCGTACTTGATCGCGCGGTCTGTTAGTTGGTACTGATCCGCTGGCGTGGCAACCGTCACGCTAAAGGCCGGGATAGAACTCCACTCCGGTGACTCGCCCTCAGCGAACCAGCTTTGCATGTTGTTAGCAAACCAACTGCTCTGCCAGTTTGCCTGGAAACCAGACTCGCTAATCTGATGCTTAACAGGCAAGTAGTATCCCATAAATCCCGGGTGCGGCCAGTTACTGCTCAGCGTCATTTCGCTATTACGCCCGACAGGCACCACCGCAAAACTGCCCGTCCCCGCCAGGTTAAACGACATATCAAGGGCGAGCGTTTTCGGCTCAAGGGCTTTATCACTCAGCGGAATATGAATACCGGCAAGTGTGCCATACACGCCGGTTCCCGGTTCTACGCTGAGCGCCTCACCGTTGATTTTTGCGACCTTCACCGTACCAATGCCCCGGGCATCACCCACGCCAATCACCAGGAATGGTTGCCCCAGCGTCATGGTTTCGCCCTTCAGCTGCGCCATTTTCTCCGTCGAAAACTGCGCTTTTATTTTGAGATCGGTTTTCCAGATTTGTCCGTCATAGATACCGATGCTTCTGGACTCCACGCGCTGATTTCCCTCAACGAGCAGAGATTCCGGCAGGATAAAGTGCAGGTAGCTTTTTTTGTATTCGACCTTTTTTTCATCTTCTAGTTTGTAAAAAACCTCGGTGACAGGAATGGCAATCAGCGGTCCTACCAGCTTTTGCGGCCCGCTGGTGCTTTGGCGAAGCGAGTGTTCAACATCGTTACGGTAGCTCTCACGCTCCGAAATCAGGTTACTGACCATAAAGAGCGGGACTAATAACAGCAGAATGCACCCCAGCAGGGTGCTTACTTTCCAGAACAGGGGTGATTTCATCATTACGTCTCCTTTGTGATGTGGAGAGCGTACCGGGGCTATGTGGGGCCAGTTTGAAGTTATGTGAAGTGACGGTGAAGTGTCAGCGTGGCTTTCACGCCGCCTTCTGGCTGGTTATGCAGAGCAATGTCCCCCTGATGCAGACGCGCCACCTCCTGCACGAATGCCAGACCCAGCCCGCTGCTTTTCAACCCGTTCTCGCGAGGGAGCGAGTAAAAACGTTCAAAAATACGCGCCATGGCATAGTCCGGGATCCCGCTTCCGCTGTCGCTTACGGTAAGCCGAATCTCGGTTGGCGTCTCCTCGGCAGCCAGCTGAAGCGTCCCGCCCTGTGGAGTAAAATCGATGGCGTTATCCAGCAAATTGCCCAGCGCCTGTTCAAGCAGCTCGGGGTCGCCCTGCACCTGCAGCGACGTGGGCTGGCAGGTCAGGATGATATTTTTCGCCGTGATAACGGCGGAGCGTGAATCCGCAAGCCGTGAAAACAGCGTGCTGATACTCACGCTCACCGGCTCTATCTCTACCCGGTTTTCAAGACGCGCCTGAGAGAGCAGTTTTTCCACCAGCGACTGCATACGCGCGTTTTGCACCAGAATATTATCGATAAACCGCGCGGCCACCGCCGGCGGCGGCTGCTCATTAAGGATCTCTGCCGCGCCGCGGATCGCCGCCAGCGGGCTTTTGAGTTCGTGAGTAAGCGCATGCACATAATGCTCAATGTAATTCTTACCCTCGAGGCGAATGCGCATATTTTCCAGCGCCTGCGCCAGCTTTCGTAGCTCACTGCTGCCGGGGTTAGGCAGCGGGAGAGGCGTGTCCGTGGTCACCGCATCGGCGTAGCGCGACAATCTGCCAATGGAACGATTGATCCATCCCGCCACCAGCAGACCAATCAGCAGGGCAATGCCGAGCAGCGCCCCACCCGCCCACAGGATCCGCCGCTCGCTACGGTGAATAACCGGTGCCATGGCGCTGTTAGGTTTTCCGACCGACAGCACGCCGATAATGTTGCCCCTGTCCATTACCGGTGCGGCAACATACATCACCGTACTTTCCGGATCGTCAGGGTTGCTCTGGGTGCTGCGCGCGCCATATTCCCCGCGAAGCGTCAGCCAGACGTCATTCCAGCGGGAGTAGTCTTTTCCTACCGCCAGGCCCGCCGAATCAAACACCACCTTGCCCGTGGCATCGGTCATGTAGACGTGGTACTCGTTGCGGACTTTATGAATGCCGCCAATGTTGGCGCGAAACGGCCGCTGATGGAGCCGTGAAAAGGCCTGAGCCAGCTGGCCCTGCTGCGGATCGCCTGCGAGCAGGTCGTCTCGCCCCACTTCCGCCAGCAGGGTCGCGGTGTCAATCAGCGTGCCTTCGGTGGCTCTGCGCACGCCGGGCTTGACCTCCTGCACGAAGATAGACAGCACAAACCACGCGGCGATAGCGACAATCAGGAAATAGCCCAGCAGCAGACGCATGCCAATACGCATTAATAAAGCCCCAGACTGTAACCCATCCCGCGATGGGTACTGATGGGCGAAAGCCCGTCATTGACCGCGCGCAGCTTGGCGCGCAAGGTTTTGATATGCGTATCCACGGTACGATCGAAGCTATCGCCGTCTTCGCCCCACACTTTGTCCATAAGCTGCTGGCGAGAAAAGACCCTGCCCGGCGCCTGCAGCAATGTTTTGAGCAGCAGGAATTCGTAGCGCGTGAGCGGTAAAGGCTCCCCATACCAGCTGATTCTGGCGGCGGGTTCATTCAGTTCAAACTGCCCGATACGCACGATCTCGGTGGGGGCGGTGGATTTTTGTAACCGCCGTAGAATAGTCCTCACCCGGGCACAGACTTCACGCGGGGAGAAGGGTTTAGCGACATAATCATCCGCGCCCATCTCCAGTCCGAGCAGCTTATCCACCTCGTCACTTCGCGCCGTCAGAAACAGGATCGGCAGTGACGGATGCTGCGCCAGAAGCTGACGGCAGAGTTCAAAGCCGCTGATGTCAGGCAACCCGACATCCAGAATCGCCAGCGCGGGGACCTGCCGCCGCGCCTCTTCCAGTACCGGTAACCCACGCCCGAAAGCCTTCACCGCAAACCCCTCCTGCTGAAGCATGTAGAGTAGCGTGTCGGCGATACTGATTTCGTCCTCAACCAGCCAGACCAGAGGTTGCTGCATGATTCATCCCTGAATTAGTGCCATGGCATGATCGGCACGGCGCTGATGGCGTTTTTCGGTGAGCCTTCAACCACTTTGTCGGAATAGGCCAGATAGGCGAGCGTGTTGCGTTTGGCGTCATAAAAACGCACCACCTGCAGCTTTTTAAACACCAGCGAGGTCCGTTTCTGGAACACAACGTCGCCCTGCGCTTTGCCGTTTTTGATTTTGTCACTCAGCTCCACAGGACCGACCTGCTGGCAGGAGATTGCCGCATCGGAGGTATCTTCAGCCAGCCCAAGCCCGCCTTTAATGCCCCCGGTTTTCGCCCGACTAACGTAGCAGGTGACGTTTTTCACGTCCGGATCGTCAAACGCCTCCACCACAATCTTGTGGTCCGGGCCGAACACTTTGAAAACGGTATCGACAGAACCAATCTGTTCCGCCTGCGCGGCGTGCCCCACCGTCAACATCAGGGCAGTGAAGATCAAAGTCTTGTATTTCATATTGTTACCATTTTTAAGAATTACGCTGAGCGATTATTCAACACTGTAGACAAAAATGTAGCAAGATCACAGGATTAGAATATATTCACCCAAAACGAGGAACAAAAGGCATTAATGAGCAAAAAAAACACTGAATGCTAAAACATCAAAAAATGCTATTATCCGCTAACCTGTTATCAGGCACCTGCTGTTTTAAGGATGAGGATAGTATATGGATCAGGCTGGAATTATTCGCGACCTGCTCACCTGGCTGGAAGGTCATCTCGACCAGCCTTTGTCACTGGATAATGTGGCGGCTAAAGCAGGCTATTCCAAGTGGCATCTGCAAAGGATGTTCAAGGATGTCACCGGTCATGCTATCGGGGCCTATATCCGCGCACGTCGTCTGTCAAAATCAGCGGTGGCATTACGCCTGACCGCGCGGCCGATTCTGGATATTGCACTGCAATATCGTTTCGACTCGCAGCAAACCTTTACCCGCGCCTTTAAAAAACAGTTCTCGTTAACGCCAGCGCTCTATCGCCGCTCGCCTGACTGGAGCTCGTTTGGCATGCGTCCGCCGCTGCGTCTGGGTGAGTTTGCAATGCCGAAATATGAATTTATCACCCTGCCAGAAACGCACCTGATTGGTACGACGCAAAGCTACTCCTGTTCGCTGGAGCAGATTTCAGAATTCCGTCATCAGATGCGCGTTCAGTTCTGGCGCGACTTCCTGAGCCATGCACCGGCGATCCCGCCCATCCTGTATGGTCTCAACGAAACGCACCCAAGCCAGGAAAAAGACGACGAGCAGGAGGTGTTCTACACCACCGCGTTAACGCCAGAGCTGGCGAATGGCTATATTCAGGGTTCAAAGCCCGTGGTGCTGGAAGGCGGCGAATACGTGATGTTCGCTTATGAAGGGCTGGGAACGGGTGTACAGGAATTTATCCTGACCGTTTACGGAACCTGCATGCCAATGCTGAACCTGAATCGCCGTAAAGGTCAGGATATTGAGCGCTACTATCCGGCAAGCGATGCTAAACCGGAAGAAGGCCCCATCAATCTGCGTATGGAATTCTTAATTCCGATACGTCGTTAACGCTGAAGTTCGTCAAGTGCAGGGGCATCAAGATGCGAAATGTCCCCTGCCATCTCTACGACCCAACCTGACGCCAGCCACGCGCTTTCCTGATAGTCGATACGGGAAATAGAGCAGTTGCGCAGACGCAAACGGCGCTCTGCATACGCAGGTAACCCCAGAATCGTGCTCACCAGGCAGCCCAGCGCAATACCGTGACTCACCAGCAGCGGACGGCTCCCGGCCGGAAGCTTCAGGCATTCCGCCAGCGCGGCATGCATGCGCACGCTCAGCTCCTGCATGGATTCGCCTTCCGGAATACGGCCATCTTCGGTGCCGTTGACCAGCGTGCGACGCCAGCCCTCTTCCGTTTCCGTCAGCGTATCGATATGCCGTTTTTCCAGCACGCCCATATCCAGCTCGCGCAGACGCGGCTCGATCATGACATCACAACCACAGGCATCGGCAATGATGCGCGCCGTCTGCTGTGTGCGACCTAAGTCGCTGGTGATAACATGCGTAATGCCCAGCGTTCTGGCGCGTTCTGCCACCTGCCACGCCTGCTGCACACCCTTTTCAGTAAGAGGACTGTCTGACTGGCCTTGAATACGTCGCTCGGCGTTCCACTGCGTCTCACCGTGGCGAACAAGGTATACCTGTAACATGCTTTTTTTCCGTTATACTGCGATGAGTTTTTTTTGAATCGAGCTTAATTATGCACCATGTTGTCTCTGCTACCACCAATCCTGCCAAAATTCAGGCAATTCTAAGGGCATTCGAAGAGATTTTCGGCGAAGGATCCTGCCATATTGATGCCATCGGCGTCGAGAGCGGCGTGCCTGAACAGCCGTTTGGCAGCGAGGAAACGCGCGCTGGCGCACGAAATCGCGTGGCAAACGCCAGGGCTGCCGCACCGGATGCTGACTTCTGGGTGGCAATTGAAGCGGGTATCGACGAAGGCGCGACGTTCAGCTGGGTGGTCATCGAGAACCGTGAACAGCGTGGAGAAGCGCGTTCAGCAACCCTGCCGCTGCCAAAAATCATTCTGGAAAAAGTATCCGCGGGTGAAGCGCTCGGGCCGGTGATGTCTCAGTACACCGGCATCGATGAAATTGGCCGCAAAGAAGGCGCGATTGGCGTCTTTACCGCTGGCGCACTAACGCGTTCAGGCGTTTACCACCAGGCGGTGATTCTGGCCCTGAGCCCGTTCCATAACGCGATTTATCGCTGAGCGCCCAGCAGCACAGACTCCAGCCACTGACGCAGCTCCACCGGCGCGGATTTCAGGCTGTTCGATCCGCGGGTGATCGTCGCGATACCCGCGCCCAGTTCATTTTTGAGCTCACGCTGGCTCATCTCACCGCGCAACAGCTCTTCGATGATCCGCACGCGTGTGCCCAGGGCTTCACGCTCATCCGGCGTCAGCATCAGCTGCAATAAAGGCAAATGCAGATCCTGGTCGTAAGACTGGCGGAGCAACTCCACAAAACGAAGCCACTCCTGATGACGTTGTTCGGCCATTGCCGAGGAATACGGGGAATGCTGGGTCATGTTATGCCGCCTGTTGTACTCATTAACGAGTACAGCATAACACAACCCGCCCCATCAGTAACGTCTCTGCCACTCAGCATCGCTCATCAGGGTATCTTTTTGTCCCATGAAATAGCGATAGTAGGCGTCATAAGCCAATACGTTCTTCACATAGCCGCGGGTTTCCGAGAACGGAATACTTTCCACAAACGCGACGGCGTCAATGCGCCCGGCGCTGTTGCCAAGCCAGGTGCGCACGCGGCCCGGACCTGCGTTATACGCCGCTGAGGAGAAGATGCGGTTATTGCCGAACTGCTGATAAACATACTGCAGGTAGCTGGTACCGATGTTGATGTTGGTCTCCGGATCCAGCAGCTGTGACGGGCTGCTGTATCCCGGGATGTTAAACATCTTCACCGTATGCGTCGCGGTTCCCGGCATCACCTGCATCAGGCCGCTGGCCCCGACCGGGGAACGGACTTTCGGGTTCCACGCACTCTCCTGACGGGCAATGGCCATGGCGTAGCTTTGCGGAATGTCTTTACCGCTGGTGTAGCGCTCGAACAGATCTTTATAGGCCAGCGGGAAACGCTCTTCGAGATGATCCCACAGCTTGCCGGCGATCGTTGCCTGCACGCTCAGATCCCACCAGTGGTTATCAAAGGCATAGCGGGCAAGCTGTGCCTTCTCATCGGTCGTACGGCTGGTCACCAGATTCGCCCATTCGCTACGGGCGGTATTGTCCATGTTCCAGTACATCAGCTCGCGAACGCGCGCCATTTCTGGCCCCTGAGTCAACGCCGGGTTGGCGTTAGCAGGGGCTTTATCAATGCGGAACGTGTACTCCTCACCCAGACGCTGCGCGGCCGCCATCGGATAGAATCCACGCTGCTGCATCAGCGCATGAAGGATCTCTTTGGCTTCATCGTCACGCCCGCGCTCCATCAGCAGATCCGCCTGCCAGTAACGCCATTCGTCTTTCTCTTTGGCGTCCATTGGCAGACGCGCAAGCCAGGTATTCAGCCCCCGGCGATCGCCCGTCCCCAGCGCCATACGCACGCGGCGCTCCACCAGCGACGTGGAGTTCGAACGCATAATCGCATCGTCTCGCCAGCGCGCCTGCTCGTCGGTTACATCGGTGCTCATCAGTCGCCACGCCACAATGTCGCGCAGCTCCTGAGTTTGATCTTCATTGAGCTGCTGCGCCTGCACCAGCTGCGGGATCATCAGCCGCGCATTTTCCACGTCGTCACGCGCCACGCTGGCAAAAGCCACCGCGGCCATCTGGCGGGTAAAATCGGTCGCACCGGTGCTGCGGGCAAAGGTCAGTACGCTGTTCGGATCGTTCGCCAGGGCGATGACGGCGGTTGAGATCGTCTGATAATCAGACGGCATTTGTCCCGCAAGCGTGGTAACCAGCCGCGTGTTTCCGGCTTTCATCGCCAGGCGAATACGTTCAAGGTACGCCAGCGGATCCTGCTTACCTGACGCACGCCATGCGCCAAAGAGGGAATCACAGGCATTTGGCTGGCTTTTTCCGGTCAACCACAGATCTTTCGCGCCCGCCCAGGCCTCTTCCTGCTGTCCGGTAACCCACTTCGCATAGTAATAGTTACACTGGGCTTCGGTGGTGTTCGGTTTTTCCGGGCTAAACGCCAGCAGCCCACGCCAGTCTTCACGACGTGCCAGCTCGTTCACAAAACGAGACTGCAGCGTCCGCGCGGGCGGCAGCGTCGGGTTCGCCTGAATAAAGTTATTCACGGTGACCGTGGGTTGATTCATGAGATCGTCAGTGATCTGCCGATACTCCAGATACGGATAGAGAGGATACGCTTTTAAGGTCGGCATCAGCGCCTGCACGGTATCCATCTGCTTATTGTCCCACGCCTGTTTAATCTGGGCGTAGCGATTACGTTGTTCATCCAGTGAATCGGCATGCACCGCCTGGCTTGCCGCCATCACGCATACGCTGGCAGCCAGCAGACGCCAGACCACCTGTTTGGCTTTTCCCACAAGCTCTTCCTCATTGTTTTTTCGTCAATTGCAGCGTCTTGCCACGTCAAAGTCTAATTAACTTATGCTAACCAGGCATCCTGCAACGCGCCACGTCGCGGACACTTTTTTACCTTTCTTGCGCGTTTTAACACTCCCGACGTTCCTGGCTGGGATTAGGACGTGAAAAAGGCTACACTTCGAGGCTGATATTCTTTCTCATCACGATAAAAGAGGCGAAGTCCAACGTGGCTCAATTCGTTTATACCATGCATCGTGTCGGCAAAGTTGTCCCGCCGAAACGTCATATTCTTAAAAATATCTCGCTGAGCTTCTTCCCGGGCGCAAAAATCGGTGTTCTGGGTCTCAACGGTGCCGGTAAGTCCACCCTGCTGCGCATCATGGCCGGCATCGATACAGACATCGAAGGTGAAGCCCGTCCGCAGCCTGGCATCAAAATTGGCTACCTGCCGCAGGAGCCTCAGCTCAACCCGGAACACACCGTTCGTGAATCCGTTGAAGAGGCGGTTTCTGACGTCGTTAACGCACTGAAAGGTCTGGATGAAGTGTATGCCAAATACGCTGAACCGGATGCGGACTTCGATAAACTGGCCGCTCAGCAAGGCAAGTTTGAAGAGATTATCCAGGCGCATGACGGCCACAACCTGAACGTGCAGCTCGAGCGCGCCGCTGACGCCCTGCGTCTGCCAGACTGGGATGCGAAAATCGCGAACCTCTCCGGGGGTGAACGCCGCCGCGTGGCGCTGTGCCGTCTGCTGCTGGAAAAGCCAGACATGCTGCTGCTCGACGAACCGACCAACCACCTGGATGCGGAATCCGTGGCATGGCTGGAGCGTTTCCTGCACGATTTCGAAGGCACCGTTGTGGCGATCACCCACGACCGTTACTTCCTCGACAACGTTGCAGGCTGGATCCTGGAGCTTGACCGTGGTGAAGGCATTCCATGGGAAGGCAACTACTCCTCCTGGCTGGAGCAGAAAGACCAGCGTCTGGCGCAGGAAGCCTCTCAGGAAGCCGCGCGTCGTAAGTCTATCGAGAAAGAGCTGGAGTGGGTTCGTCAGGGCGCTAAAGGCCGTCAGTCTAAGGGCAAAGCCCGTCTGGCACGCTTTGAAGAGCTGAACAACACCGAATACCAGAAACGTAACGAGACCAACGAACTGTTTATTCCGCCTGGCGCACGTCTGGGGGATAAAGTGGTTGAAGTCACCAATCTGCGTAAGTCTTATGGCGATCGCCTGCTGATTGACGACCTGACCTTCTCCGTACCGAAAGGTGCCATCGTGGGGATCATCGGTCCGAACGGCGCGGGTAAATCCACCCTGTTCCGCATGATGTCCGGTCAGGAACAGCCAGACAGTGGTTCAATCACTCTGGGTGAAACCGTGAAACTGGCTTCCGTTGACCAGTTCCGTGACGCCATGGATAACAGCAAAACCGTGTGGGAAGAAGTGTCCGGCGGACTGGATATCATGCGTATCGGTAACACCGAAATGCCAAGCCGCGCTTACGTTGGCCGCTTTAACTTCAAAGGCACCGACCAGGGTAAACGCGTGGGCGAGCTCTCCGGTGGTGAACGTGGTCGTCTGCACCTGGCCAAACTGCTGCAGGTTGGCGGTAACGTGCTGCTGCTCGATGAACCGACCAACGACCTGGACATTGAAACCCTGCGCGCACTGGAAAACGCCCTGCTGGAGTTCCCGGGCTGTGCAATGGTTATCTCGCACGACCGTTGGTTCCTTGACCGTATCGCAACCCACATCCTGGACTACCAGGACGAAGGGAAAGTGGAGTTCTTCGAAGGTAACTTCACCGAATACGAAGAGTACAAGAAACGTACGCTGGGCGCGGATGCGCTGGAGCCGAAACGTATTAAGTACAAACGTATCGCGAAATAAATGTAAAACGGCAACGTCAGTTGCCGTTTTTTTTGTTTGTTCCTACACTCTGTGAGTGACGCACCGTTCACCCCCCCACGTAAAACCGCTTCACCTCATCACACTGCATCGCAAAGTCGATATAACGCATCAGCGCCGGCGAGTTCAGCTTGCGGCTCGGGTAAGCCAGCCACAAATCGTTCCCCTCGACGTTCCACTCCGGCAGCACCTTCACCAGCGCGCCCTTTTCAACCTTATCCTCAAGCAAAAAAGCGGGAAGCAGCGTGATCCCGGCGCCGGCGATGGCACATTCGCGCGCATACACCAGATTATCCGTCAGATGGGCGTTATCCGGCAGATAACGGTAATCCTCACTTTCGCTTTGCAGCAGCCATTCAGACCACGCCTTGTGGGTAATACAGCGGTGTTCCACCAGCTGCCGGGGATGCGTCAGCGGCTCCCGGCGCGCCAGGTAAGTCGGTGAGGCCAGCATATAACGCGGGCAATGACCGATCATACGGCCAATCAGAGAGGAGTCCTGCGGCTTACCGGTACGCAGCGCCACGTCAAAACCTGACTCGACCAGGTCGAGCACGTCGTCAGAAATGGACACGTCAAGCGAAACGTCCGGATAGCGGAGCTGGAACTCCGCATTCAAATGCGCCAGCAGCGTCGCGCCGATCCCGGCCGGGCAGGTGATGCGCAGTCGACCGCTGGGGTTTTCACGCAGCCGCTGAATGGCGTACTCCGCCCGTTCACTTGCCGCCAGCATCTCGCGGCAGTGAACCAGATAGTGCTCGCCGGCGAACGTCAGGTTCAGCCTGCGCGTAGTACGATTGAGCAAGCGGATCCCCACCTGCTGCTCAAGCTGGCTGATTCGCTGACTGACGCTGGATTTCGGCAGCTCAGCTTTCTGTGCCGCCGCGGTAAAACTGCCCAGCTCTGCCACCAGCGCAAACAGCGCCATATCCTGAAGCTGTTTAAACATGATTGTTCATCCTGTACGAACACTTCGTTCTCAATTGTCCATCTTATCACGCGACTGAGCACTTAATAGACTAGTCTCAACAACACGCTTTCCATAAAGGAGCTCACCATGTCAGTTAAAGCCATTGCCGTTAATCCAGACAGTCCTGCTGATTTCATTGAAATTACCCAACCGATGCCGCAGCCCGGCGAGCACGATCTGCTGGTTGAGGTAAAAGCCGTTTCCATCAACCCGGTCGATACCAAAGTTCACGCGGGCATCGTCAGAAGCGGCCTGACAGAACCACGCGTTCTCGGCTGGGACGCCAGCGGCATTGTGAAAGCCGTGGGTGCAGGCGTTAGCGGTTTTAAACCGGGGGATGAAGTGTGGTACGCGGGCGATATTACCCGCCCGGGCAGCAATACCACCCATCAGCTGATCGATGCGCGCATTGTCGGGCATAAGCCGGTAAGCCTCGGCTGGGCAGCCGCAGCCGCCTTGCCGTTAACCGCCCTCACCGCCTGGGAAGGATTGTTTGAACGGCTGAATATCCAGGATGCCGGCCCGGACAAAACGCTGCTCATTATTGGCGGCGCGGGCGGCGTAGGATCGCTGGCGATCCCGTTTGCGAAACATCGCAGCAACGTGAAGATCGTCGCGACCGCCTCGCGGGAAGATTCTGCTCAGTGGTGTCGCGATCGCGGTGCCGATCACGTGGTGAATTACCGTGACCTGAAAGGTGAACTGGCTAAACAGGGCCTGACGTTTGTGGATTACATTTTCATTCTCAATGATACCGACGGCCACTGGGATGCCGTCAGTGAACTGATCGCACCACAGGGGCATATCTGCTCCATCGTTGAGAACGCACACCCGCTGAACCAGGATAAACTGAAATCCAAATCTGCCGCGCTGCACTGGGAGTTTATGTACACCCGCAGCATGTACCAGACCGCCGACATGGCGCGTCAGGGCGAGATCTTAAACGAGGTTGCGAAGCTGGTGGATAACGGCGTGGTGGAAAGCTCACTGAGCGAAACGCTGCACGGGCTGAGCGTCGAAAGCATCACCGAAGCGCACCGAAAAGTGCTGGACGGGCATATGCGTGGCAAAGTGGTGGTTGAGTATTGAGGGGGGGGTTCCCCCTCACACCGGCCCTCTCCGTCAGGAGAGGGTTAGGATGAGGGAATTACCCCTGCTCCCCCATCATCTCTTTCACCAGCTCTACGCAGCGCAGGAAACGGCTGTCGTAATCTGACTCCTCCACATGCACAAACTCCACGTTATTTTCGTGCAGCATGTCGATGAGCATGCTCTGGAACTCTTTTCTGTCGACGGAACTGCCGAGGCTGCGGATCCCGTCGGCAACCCACGGGGTGTTGTTTTCGAGCAAAATCACCAGGTCAAAACGGTATTCGTCTATCAGCGCCTGCACAAACGGATGCTCGCGTCCCTCGTATTTTTTGCAAAACGCCTGGGTGGTGACGAAATCGGTATCAATGAAGGCCACTTTATTGGCGTATTTCACCGCGAAATCAATGTACTGCGCATGACCGAGCGCGATTTTATCGTAGTCGGAGTACTGCAACGCCATCTCGTCACCGCCCAGATGTGAGAAGACGTAATCACGCCCGTACTCCCACGCACTGGTGGTGTTAAAGATGTTGGCCAGCTTGTTGACCAGCGTCGATTTCCCGCTCGACTCGCCGCCCAGAATCGCAACGGTGCGCACAAAGAACGGTTTTACCTCGGTTGGGATGTAATCCCAGTAGCGGAACGGGTTTTCGCGGATCAGCGCCCCGCTGATGTTCATAAAGGTACGCTTTGGATCGATCAGCACGGTTTCAATGCCCAGATGCTCGCGGAACTGCGGCGCATCGGACTCTTCAGAGGTGTAGATCCAGTTCGGGGTGATCCCCTTTTCGTCCATGAACGCTTTGACGCCATTGCTCCACACATCCCAGCCGTGCGGATACGGCTCCATGCCCTCTTCATTAAAAGCATGAATACGAATGTTTTTCTGGTACTTAAAGGTCTGCAGCAGCCAGCGCAGGCGATCCGGCACGGTTGGCTGCTGCGACATGGCGCTGTCCTCGAACAGCTGACGGTCGCGGGTTTCATCGTAACCCATGATGATATGCAGCTCGTCCACCTGGCTACAGGCACGCTGGATCAGATAGATGTGCCCGGTATGCAGCGGGTAAAACTTGCCAAATACCACGCCGACGTTCTTTTGCATACGCGGGAATTCAAGCCCCAGAAAGCGGTGCAACGCTTCCAGCTTTTGTGCGCTGGGGCTTTTGATTTTGGCGTTCAGCAGTTGGCTCAGGTAGCCTTTGGTCATGCCGCTGGCATCCGCCACCTGCTGCAGCGTGCAGCCTTTCTGGCGGATTGCGGTCTTGATGTAGTCAAATGATGACATAAATTACGGTGCCTCCTGCAAAATCGAATACGTAATTATAAGTCGTCAAAGACATTTAACGCATCTGCGAGTTTCTTCACGCCAAAGACCTGCATCCCTTCCGGGATTTTTTTCGGCACGTTGGCGGCGGGCACAATGGCGCGGCGAAAGCCGTGCTTCGCCGCCTCGGAGATGCGCTCCTGGCCGCTTGGCACCGGGCGTATCTCCCCGGCCAGACCCACTTCACCAAACACCACCAGGTCCTGGGGCAGCGGTCTGTCACGCAGGCTGGAGACCATTGCCAGCAGCAGCGCCAGATCCGCACTGGTCTCAGTGACTTTGACCCCGCCGACCACGTTGACGAACACGTCCTGATCCGCCATCTGCAGGCCGCCGTGGCGGTGCAGTACGGCCAACAGGATCGCCAGGCGGTTTTGTTCCAGGCCAACGGCCACACGCCGTGGGTTACCCATCATTGAGTGATCCACCAGCGCCTGAATTTCCACGAGCAGCGGACGCGTCCCTTCCCAGAGCACCATCACCGAGCTACCGGAGGTCACTTCATCGCCCCGGCTGAGGAAGATGGCAGACGGGTTGCTGACTTCACGCAGCCCCTGCTCGGTCATGGCAAACACGCCCAACTCGTTCACCGCACCAAAACGGTTTTTGTGGCTGCGCAACGTACGGAAACGGGAATCGGCATCGCCGTCGAGCATGACGGAGCAGTCGATACAGTGCTCCAGCACTTTCGGCCCCGCCAGCGAGCCATCTTTCGTGACGTGGCCGACCATCACAATCGCCACACCGCGCGTTTTGGCAAAGCGCGTGAGATAGGCGGCGGTTTCACGCACCTGCGCCACACTCCCCGGTGAAGACTGGATATCCGCCATGTGCATCACCTGAATGGAGTCGATAACCATCAGCTTCGGCTGCTCTTCTTCGGCAATCATGCAGATTTGCTCGATGCTGGTTTCCGAAAGCATGTTGAGGTTGCCGGTTGGCAGGCCAAGACGGTGCGCACGCATTGCCACCTGCTGCAGGGACTCTTCACCGGTGACGTACAGGGTTTTCATCTGTTCGGCGAGCTTGCAGAGCGTTTGCAACAGCAGTGTTGATTTACCCGCTCCCGGGTTACCGCCGATCAGGATCGCACTGCCCGGCACCACTCCCCCGCCGAGCACACGGTCAAACTCTTTGAAGCCGGTCGAGAAACGCGGCAGCTCTTCGAGGCTGATATCCGAGAGCTTTTGCACTTTCGCGACACCGGCGTTGCCGGCATAACCGCTCAGGCGTTCATTGCGGGCCACGCTCGGCGAAGCCGCCACACCACGCACTTCGGTGATGGTGTTCCAGGCATGACAGGCGCTACATTGCCCCTGCCAGCGCGGATAATCCGCACCACATTCATTACAGACAAATGCGCGTTTTGGAGCTTTCGCCACGGTTTACCTCGTTATTTCTGATTCACGCTGCCGGAGAGAATGCAGAACACCCCCATCAGGTCAGCATGACGGATGGTGACTTCCGTCTTTTCATTCACTTTAGGCTTGGCATGGTAGGCAATGCCAAGGCCTGCCGCTTTGATCATCGGCAGGTCGTTCGCGCCATCACCGATGGCAACGGTCTGGACGACAGGAATTTCATATTTTTCCGCCAGACGGGTCAGGGTATTGGCTTTGTACTGGGCATCCACGATATCGCCGATCACCTGGCCGGTCAGCTTGCCGTCCATGATTTCCAGCTCATTCGCCACCACGGTGGTCAGGCGCAACGTGTCGCGAAGGTAGTCGGCGAAGAAGGTGAACCCGCCCGAGGCGATAGCCACTTTCCAGCCCAGCGTTTCTAACTTCAGCACCAGCTGCGTCAGCCCCGGCATTAACGGCAACTCATCACGCACCTGGCGCAGGATGTTCGCGTCCGCCCCTTTCAGGGTCGCCACGCGCTGTCTCAGACTGGCGGTGAAATCTAGCTCGCCGCGCATTGCCCGTTCGGTCACATCGGCCACCAGCTCGCCGCTGCCGGCAAGCCTGGCGATCTCGTCGATGCACTCGATCTGGATGGCGGTGGAATCCATGTCCATCACCAGCAGACCCGGCGTTTTCAGGTGTGGAATTTTGCCGAGAGGCGCCACGTCCAGGCCGGCATCATGCGCCAGGCGGGTCGCGCGCTGCGTCAGGGAACCTGCCAGGCGGATGACCTGATAATCCTCTACGCACCAGGCCGCCACGATGACCATCGCTGCACCCAGTTTGGTTTGATATTGGGTCAGGCGTTGTTTGTCCAGGCCGCGTCCGTACAGCAGCCAGCCGCTACGGCCAGCGTGGTAATCCAGAGGCATCACCTCATCACCACTTAAAGAGAGCGGCAATCCTGGCCATAAAGAGACATCCGTAGGCAGGTCGCACCAGGTAATGTTCGGCATTGAAGCTCCTGTGAATTCGTTCGCGCCGGAAGGTTCCAGAGGGAAAATAACGCATGAGGCTACCTTGTAACCATCACTTCTGGCAACATTAAGCCGTAAATTTTCAGCAGGTGGAATATGGCTCGCGCAAAACTGAAATTCCGACTTCATCGTGCCGTGATTGTCCTGATATGTCTCGCACTCTTGGTCGCGCTGATGCAAGGAGCATCGTGGTTCAGCCAGAACCACCAGCGGCAACGTAACCCGCAGTTTGAGGAACTGGCGCGTACTCTGGCGCGTCAGGTCACGCTCAACATCGCCCCGGCGATGCGCACCGAAACGCCGGACGAGAAGCGCATAGGTCAGATATTACGCCAGTTAACCGAAAACAGCCGCATTCTTGATGCTGGTGTCTACGACGAACAGGGCGACTTGATCGCCCGTGCCGGTGAGCACGTTGACGTCCGTGACAGGCTGGCGCTGGACGGCAAAAAAGCCGGCGGCTATTTCAATCAGCAGATCGTCGAACCCGTGCAGGGGAAAAATGGTCCGCTCGGGTATTTGCGCCTGACGCTCGACACCCACACCCTGCCCACCGAAGCAAAACAGGTGGACAACACCACCAATATTTTGCGCCTGATGCTGCTGCTCTCGTTGGCCATCGGTGTGGTGCTGGCACGCACGCTGCTGCAGGGTAAACGCACCCGCTGGCAGCAATCGCCTTTCCTCCTGACCGCCAGTAAATCGGTGCCCGAAGAGGACGAGGGCGATAAGAAAGAATAGTGATAAAGTAGGCTTACGATTCGGAAAAGGAACTTTGCCATGACGACGTTACGCCTGCTTATCTCTGACTCTCACGATCCCTGGTTCAATCTCGCGGTAGAAGAGTGCATCTTCCGTCAGATGCCAGCCACTCAACGGGTGTTATTTTTATGGCGCAACGCCGATACGGTGGTGATTGGCCGTGCGCAGAATCCCTGGAAAGAGTGTAATACCCGGCGTATGGAAGAGGATAACGTCCGCCTGGCGCGACGCAGCAGCGGCGGCGGCGCGGTATTTCACGACCTCGGCAATACCTGCTTTACCTTTATGGCGGGCAAACCTGAATACGATAAAACCATTTCTACCGCGATTGTGCTTAACGCCCTGACATCGCTGGGCGTGACTGCCGAAGCGTCAGGCCGCAACGATCTGGTCGTCAAAACCCCCGACGGGGATCGCAAAGTCTCCGGCTCCGCCTACCGTGAAACCCTGGACCGGGGATTCCATCACGGGACATTGTTGCTGAACGCCGACCTCAGCCGTCTTGCGAATTACCTTAATCCCGATAAGAAAAAGCTGCAGGCCAAAGGTATCACCTCCGTGCGAGGCCGCGTCGCCAACCTGATCGAATTACTGCCGGGCATCACCCACGAACAGATCTGCGATGCCATCCGCGAAGCGTTTTTCGATCACTACGGCGAGCGGGTCGAAGCCGAAGTGATCTCCCCGGATAACACCCCTGACCTGCCAAACTTTGCGGAAACCTTTGCCCGTCAGAGCAGCTGGGAGTGGAACTTTGGTCAGGCGCCGGCCTTCTCGCACCTGCTGGACGAGCGCTTCACCTGGGGCGGCGTGGAGCTTCATTTTGACGTGGAAAAAGGCCACATTACCCGGGCACAGGTCTTTACGGACAGCCTGAACCCTGCGCCGCTGGAGGCGCTGGCCAGCCGCTTACAGGGCTGCCTGTATCGTGCCGACACGGTGCAGCTGACATGTGAGGCGTTACGTGGCGAGTTCCCCGATCAGGCAATCGAGCTGGGCGAGCTTTCTGCCTGGCTTTCGCAGGCCGTACGCTAAACTATGTTGCCCGGCGTGCTTCGCCGGGTGAGTGATGTAACCTGTTTACGCGATAACCTCTTATTCTTATTTTTTAAGCAGGCTTCAGGGATCCAGCCTGCCCCATCTTATTAAAAAATATTATATTATCGTCGGGAAGGGCATTGAATGCTTCCCGGCCTTACGAAAACCGCTAATAACTTTCAATAATAAATTGAACAATAAAAGCGGAAATATGCCCGTAAAATGCGTGAAAATATTCACACCATCTATGCTTTTATATTTTCATTACTGCCCGTTTAGAAATTCTAAATACACCATTTAGAGCAGCCACAATATACTACCGCCCGTGGTTATACCCATATATAAAACCTATTGATTACATTACTAGTCGACAGTTCTATAATTTCTCTTCGTTAAGGAACAACAATGAAAAAAATTCTTCTTGTCGCGGCCATCGCTGCGGCAACGTCCATGACCGCAGCCCATGCGGCTAACACCGCCGTCATGAAAGTGAAAGGCAAACTGACCAACGCGTCATGTACTCCTACAATGAGCAACGGCGGTGCAGTAGATTATGGCAAAATATCAATGGGCTCACTGAGCGCGACTGAGGATAACCAGCTCGGCCAGCGTGATATCACCATGACAATTACCTGTAATTCTGCGACCAAAGTCGGCTGGACAATGTACGACAACCGCAAAGACAGTCTGGCTGATGGCCATTATATTGAAGTCGATGATTCTGCCGTTGATGGCAGCTCGACATTCAGCCCTCAGTACACAAGCGGTTTAGGTTTTACCAAAGAGGGCCAGAAGATTGGCGGATGGGCAGTGTATACCAACCTGCCATATGTCACGGTAGACGGCGCACCTGCTGATGCGATTACCGCGGGAGGCACTAATCTGACTAAATGGAATAAAAATACGACGGGTCGTCTTGTTCTGGATGACTACGAAACCATGTCCGTCGCCAAACCGGGTGAACTCGTGCCGATGGCCTTTACCGAAGCCGTATTCCCAATGAAAGTCTCCATGGCAATCAGGAATACCAACAGACTGAGCATTACCGAAGATACCGAACTGGATGGTCAGGCGACCATTACGCTGAAATACCTCTAATTAAATTATCGCTCAGGCGATAACGTATCTCTGACGGCGAATTTAATTCGCCGTTTTTTATTCCTTTATTCATACTGCATCCATCATATTATTCGCAAGACGTAAATACATACATGATTGTATTTACAGCCCTTAATTAAACTCACAACCGAGTGTAGAATTTCTCATTTCACAAATAACTCTGACCATTAATAGAATTCCCGCGCTTGTGAATCAATACGTTAATTACACGCACACAAGAAAATGTCCACTTTTTGGTTAAGGAATAACAGTGAAAAAACTTCTTCTCGCCACTCTGATTGCCGTGGCTTCTCACGCTGCGCTCGCCGACTCTACCGTTGTGATGAAGGTGAAGGGCAAAATGAATAATGCGTCCTGTACGCCTGAATTAAGCAATGGCGGTTCTATCGATTTTGGCACCATTGCCCTGGATCAACTTTCGCCTACCCAGACGAATCAGATGGGTCAAAAGGACATGTCGTTAACCATTACCTGCCCTTCAGCGACCAAAGTGGCCTGGAGCATCGCGGACAATAAAGAAGATACCAATGCGGCAAATGACCTGACGTCCAGCCAGTTCTACATCCGCGATGCGGCGGATAACGGGGGTGATGCCTGGGGCGCTGGTACGACCTATGGCGTTGGCACCACGGCGGCGGGCGAAAAGATTGGGGCGTATGCCATCGCAACGCGCGTGAATGAAGTTACCGCCAATGGTCTTCCGGCTCAGGCCATTTATGCCCCGGCGTACGTCAACAGCAATGGCGAATACATGTGGCGTAACCTGAGTACCGGTATTATTGCCAACGGTAACGCAGAAATTATGACGGCGACCACCCCAGGCAAATCTTCTCCGCTGGCGATTACCAACGTCGTCTTCCCGTTTAAAGTCTCGATGGCCATTGTGAATACCGATCGCCTGACCACGACTGATGAAGCTCAACTGAGCGGCGAAACCACCATTACGCTGGTTTATCTCTGATACGTTAAGGTCATGTTTTCTTTTCTCCGGCGGAGATATTCCGCCGTTTTAAAGCAGAATATAAATCCATTCATATCTGATTGTAATGACTTAATAAAATCTCAATGTGCTCGTTAGAAAATCTAATTATTGCATTCTGTGAATCATTAATAGAATCAGCGGCGCTTGTTATTTAACACGTGTATTCATGCAAGCACTTTGCGGACTAAAAATATCTTTTTTAGTCACTCTCTTTCAGGTTAAGGAATAACAATGAAAAAGCTTCTTCTTGCCACCGTGCTATCCATGGCGGCAACAGCCGTTTGCGCAGAACCGACCGCCATGCTCAAAGTACAGGGCTCACTGACCAGCGCAGGCTGCGTGCCGGAAATCAGCAACGGGGGTCTGGCCAACTTCGGTGAAATCGGTCTGGACTCCCTCTCCTCCAGCGTGCCATATCAGGCAGGTCATAAAGATGTCACCCTGACCATCAAGTGCCAGTCCGCCACACGCGTGGGCTGGACGCTTCACGACGATCGCGCGGACTCCAACGCCGGTGCCAGCCTGCCAGCCAACCAGTTCCACGTGGATAACGCTACCGCAAACGGTGGCCAGGCATCTGGCTCCAGCCAACTGAACGGCGTAGGTAAAACCAGCGCCGGCGAGAACATCGGTGCGTATGCCATTTCTACCTACCTGACCTCCGTTACCGCAGACGGCGCGGCGGTACAGCCTATCGCGGCTACCCTCTATACCGGCGGCACGATCAGCAGCAGAAGCTGGATGAACATGTGGACCAGCGGCATCCTCTCCAACGATGGCACCGACGTCATGACCGTTTCCAAAAGCGGCCAGCGTGCACCTTTAGCCTTCATGAGCGCGGCATTCCCGCTGAAGATTGCGCTGGCCGTAGCCCCAAGCGACAAGCTGACCCTGACCGACAAAACCGAGCTTGAAGGCCAGTCAACGATCACCCTGGTTTACCTCTAATCCAGCCCCCTGACGCAAAACTCTCCAGTTACATGGGGAGTTTTTTTCCTGACCAGCGAATGAAACCCACTATGTCTACGATCCACACATCAACACGTTTGATCTGCTCACTGTGCCTCGCCCTTCCGGCTTCGCTTTTTGCCGCCGGAATGGTGCCTGAAACCACCCTGCTGCTGATTGACGAAGCGAACCACGGCGGCGTCATGAGCGTGAAAAACACCGACAGCATTCCCACCCTGCTTTATACCTCCATCCGGGATATCGGGGGCGACCAGGGGGTAAAACTCAACGTCACCCAGCCGGTGGTGCGCCTCGAGCCAGGCCAGGAGCAACAGGTTCGCTTTATTCTTGAAACCGACAAACCGCTTAGCGTTGAACAGTACAAACGCGTGGTGTTCGAAGGTATTCCGCCCAAGAGCACGGATAAAAACGTGAAGGTCGGGATCAACCTGCGTCAGGATTTACCGGTCCTGATCCATCCCAAAGATCTGCCGGTGGTCACCGACGCCTGGAAATTACTGACCTGGTCAGTCACCGGGAAAGAGGTCAAGGTGCAGAATCCGTCCGCCTACGTGGTCCGTTTCTCCACCTCTGTCACCTTACTGCCTTCGCATACGGAAGGTCTGGTCAACAAGACGTTTATCCTGCCGGGAGAGACCATGACGGTGCAGACCGACACCCCGGTTAACGGCACCGATAACGCCATTGAGTTCAATCCGGCCAGCCGCTACGGGATTGAAGTTGAGAGCTTTACCGCTTCCCTGACGCGCCAGTAAGACAGGGATGTTTTGGTGATTGAGTTCTCTTTGCGTAATCAGACGCTTCGCGCCGCCATACTGGGGGCTTTGACATTGCCCGCCCAGTCGGTATCGGCGGCCGGTATGGATTTTAATACCGATATTCTGGCGACCCGCGGTATCAGCACCAACCTCGCCCACTACTTCTCCCAGGCCCAGCGATACCTGCCGGGGCCGCATGCCGTGCAGGTAAAAATTAACGGCGTCGATAAAGGCACGCTTGCGATCCGCGTGGGAGAGGAAGGGCAACTGTGTCTGGATGATGACTTTACCCGTGCGGCAGGTCTTCTTCCGCTGAATATCGATGCAAAAGAGCCCTGCCATAATCTTCTGCAAGATTACCCGACGGCCACCGTCACGCTGCTGCCCAACGCGGAGTCGCTTGAGATTTATGTTCCCGCAGAGGCGATGGACAATGGTTTTTATGCCGCGAAATACTACGCGCACGGCGGTGCGGCGGGTCTTATCAATTACAGTGCGTTCAGCAACTACAACGAGTACGGCAGCGGCGGAAACAGTACCTTTTCCCAGGGCAATATTGGCGCCGGTCTCAACGTGGCGAACTGGACGCTGCGCAGCAACTTTATCCTGACCGACGATAACGGAACCCGCAGCACAGAGAATCTCTATACCTACGCGGAACACGTCTTCGAAGAACGGAAACTTCGCATTCAGGCGGGGCAGATTAACGTCAACTCGGCGCTGTTCAGTGGCGCACAAATTAATGGCGTACAGTTCATGCCGGAAACGGGCCTGCAACCGAATATTCCGGCGACGACCATTTCCGGCATCGCCCGCACCAACCAGGCGCGCGTTGACGTTCGTCAGTCCGGGCAGGTTATCTACTCTTCGCTGGTGAATGCCGGTCCGTTTACTCTGACCGATGTCCCGGTGGTGCGTGGCAACGTGGATTTGGACATCAGCGTGGTCGAAACCGACGGTTCCACCACGACGTTTACGGTTCCCTCCTCCTCACTGAACGTGAGCGGGATGACGCGCACTGAAGGGCTCAGCGTCTCGTTGGGTAAAGTTCGCGATACCGGGGATGAACAAGGGTCGCCCTGGGTATTTAATTTTTCTGACGGAACCCGGTTTACGCCCCAGCTCACCGGCGTCACGGCGGGCGTGCTGGCAGAGCAGTATCAGGCCCTCGGGGCGATACTGGAATGGTCGCCAGCCGAATACTGGCTGCTTTCTCCCAGCGTTCAGATGAGCCGCGCGCAGTTCTACGGTCAACAAAATGGCCGCAAGATAGAATTGCAAAGTCACCTTTCCCTGCCCGAGCAACTCACGCTTGGGGTCAGCGCATCAACCTACAGCACCGGCTACCGGGAGTTAAACGAGGCGATGGACGCTGAATCCCAGCGCTATCAAAGCGCCTGGAATACCAGCCTCAACTGGAACAACGCGTGGGTTGGCTCGCTTTCATTCCAGTACAGCGAGAATGCCGGGGATGAAGAGAGCAGTAGCTCCCGCTACCTGATGGTCTCCTGGGGCAAGAGTCTGGGGCACACGTCGCTCTCAGTGAACTGGCAGCACGCCCTCAGCAGCAGTGAGACGGAGAAGGGCGGCACAAGTGATGGCGACCTGCTCTATCTTAATCTGGTCATTCCGTTTGGCACTGAGCGCATCAGTACCTATATGCGCAGCCAGGGTGAAAAACAAAACCTCGGTATTCAGGATAGCGGATCGTGGGGTCAAAACACCAATTACAACCTCTCGGTCGATCGCGACAATCAGGACAAGACCCAGTCGTTTAACGGCAATGTCAGCACCAACCTGCACTACGCACAGCTGGGCATGGCCGCAGGGCTGAATGACGGGAACCAGCATAATTACAGCACCTCCCTCAGCGGCGGCATCGCCCTGCATGGTCATGGCATTACGTTTGCACCCTACCCGATTAAAGACACCTTTGGCATTGCGCGATTAAGCGAGCCGGAAAGCGGTATTCAAATCACCACGCCCGATGGAACCGTCTGGACCGATGCGTGGGGACAAGCCGTGGTGCCGGGTCTGCGCGAGTGGCAAACCTCTCAGATTGTCATTGATGCCAGCTCCCTGCCACAGGGAATGGATTTATCGAACGGGATACAGACCGTTTCCGCAGCTTACGGCTCATTCGCGCAGGTGGATTTCCACGTGCTGAACACGCGTCGTCTAATGCTGAGCGTGAAACGCCCTGACGGGTCATGGCTCGCCAGAGGGCTTAGCGTGGTGGATAAAGACAGCCGTTATATCGTCAGCGTAATGGATAACGGCAGCGTGTTTATTCCCGACGCCACGGATGCGCCCGCCCTGTATGTGGTGGACGACAACATGGCAAAAATTTGCCACATCACGTATTCGCTCAGCGAAGACAAAAATACCGAGTCCTATTACGAAAAAGCAGAAGGAATGTGCCAGTGAAAACCTGTTATTCCCTTTTATTCGCGGCGTTTGCCAGCATGATTTTGCTCTTCTCCGCACGCGCGTCCAGTGAAGAGTGTCAGGTTACGTTTTCGCAGCCTGTTGTCTCGTTTGGACAACTCAAACCGTCGGATATCGCCGCCTCGCAGAAGAACTGGAACCGAATGCCGGCCAAAGAAATTACGGCCAACGTTTTCTGCCCGGAGCCGAGAGTGATGGCCTTGTTTGTGCAGTCCACTGCCGGCGTCAACGGGGGGGTTCTCTTTGGTCAGGACGGGCGACTGGCCATTATTGCCGACAGTATGGTGGTTGACGGGCATGCCTGCACGCTGGCGAAAACGACGGACCGTATCGGTTTTACGCCCTCCTCCAGCCCGACGCAACGCGCGTTTATCAAAAATAATGAAGGTCTCGTTGCCCGGCAAAATGCCGTGCCGGTGCGGGGTAAACACATGAGCTTCACCCTTAAGATTGTTCCCGTCATTAATAACAGCCAGCTTCGTCATGTTGCTGACAATACCCTTCTTGAGAGCAATATGGCCTGGGAATTATTAACACAGGAATAACCCCATTCACGCGTCAGGTACCTGCCTGCGTGAAGCGTAGAAAAGCACTACCGTTACAAATACTGACGGGTTAATACCCCGCAATGTCATGCTTTTTATTTATGTTAAGGATTAACAATGAAAAAATGTTTACTCGTTGTCGCGCTGGCCCTGGCGGCCACATCCGCACACGCGGGCGATACCGCCGTGCTGAAAGTCAAAGCCTCGCTTGCCGGTGCCTCGTGTGTACCGGAGCTGAGCAATAATGGCGTGATCGATTTTGGCAGGATTCATATTGGCGATTTGTCGCAAACCCAGGCTACGCAGCTGGGCGAAAAAGGGGTGATGCTGACGATCAACTGCCCCACGCCAACAAAGGTGGGCTGGAGTATCGCGGATAACCGTACCGATTCCAACGCCAGCACGGGCAGCAGTAACCTGAAGGTGAAAAACGCCAATGCTAACGGCGGTGAGCTTCGCGGTGCGATGAACACCTTTGGGCTGGGCAAAACGCACGATGGTAAAAACATCGGCGCGTACTCCATCTACACCACGCCAGGCGATGTGACGGCGAACGGCAATAACGCTGAGCCTATCCGTACGGCCGTGACCGCGGGAGCGGGCGTGAGCCGCTGGCAGAAAGCCAACGGTGGTACCATCGCCAATAAAGATTTGGGTCTGATGAGCGTTGCGCCGGCGGGCAAAAACGACCCGATGGCGGTCACCAGCGTCTCTTTCCCGCTGAACGTGTCGCTGGCGGTCGAGAATCTGAAGAATCTGTCTTTAACGGAAGATACGGAGTTTGACGGTCAGGCGACCATCAGCGTGGTGTATTTGTAACCGGGAAGAGCATGCCGGGCAGCGAACGCCGCCCGGCAGTACAACATTACTCTTTGTCGCCCAGCAGAACGGATTCCAGCGCGATTTTGATCATGTCGTTGAAGGTGGTCTGACGCTCAGCAGCGGTCGTCTGCTCGTGCGTACGGATATGGTCAGACACGGTGCAGATGGTCAGTGCTTTCGCGCCAAACTCAGCCGCGACACCGTAGATCCCTGCCGCTTCCATTTCCACACCCAGGATGCCGTACTTTTCCATCACGTCGAACATCTCGCCGCCGTCTGGTGCATAGAACAGATCAGCAGAGAACAGGTTACCCACGCGTGCGTCTACGCCCAGCGCTTTTGCGGCGTCAACCGCGTTACGCACCATGCCGAAGTCAGCGATGGCGGCAAAGTCATGGTCTTTGAAACGCATACGGTTAACTTTAGAGTCCGTGCACGCGCCCATGCCGATAACCACATCACGCAGCTTAACGTCCATACGTACTGCACCGCAGGAGCCTACGCGAATGATTTTCTTCACGCCAAAATCGGTGATCAGCTCTTTGGTGTAGATGGAGCAGGATGGGATACCCATACCGTGACCCATCACGGAGATTTTGCGGCCTTTGTACGTACCGGTGAAGCCCAGCATGCCGCGAACGTTGTTCACTTCACGCACGTCTTCGAGGAAAGTTTCTGCAATATGCTTCGCGCGCAGCGGGTCGCCCGGCATCAATACGACGTCAGCGAAATCACCCATTTCGGCATTAATGTGAGGAGTTGCCATCTTCAGTTCCTTTTATCGTGTTTTTGCCGGGTGGCGGCGGCGCCTGCCCGGCCTGCATGGTGTTCTCCCTCTCCCGGAGGGAGAGGGGATACGCCCGGATGTGTTTAGAACATGGCCTTGCCATATTCCATGTCGGACGTACCAAAGTATTTCGCAATAGTCTGACCGATATCGGCGAAGGTTTCACGGTGGCCCAGTGAGCCAGGTTTCACTTTCGGGCCGTACACCAGCACAGGAATATGCTCGCGCGTGTGATCGGTACCGGTCCAGGTTGGGTCGCAGCCGTGGTCGGCGGTCAGGATCAGAATGTCATCTTCCCCCACCAGCTCCATCAGCTCCGGCAGACGGCGGTCAAACAGTTCCAGTCCCGCGGCATAACCGGCCACGTCACGACGGTGGCCCCAGGAGGAGTCGAAGTCCACGAAGTTGGTGAAGACGATAGTCTTGTCACCCGCTTCTTTCATCTCTTTGATGGTGGCGTCAAACAGCGCATCCAGACCAGTGGCTTTCACTTTTTTGGTGATACCGCAGTTGGCATAGATGTCTGCAATTTTCCCCACGGACACCACGTGGCCGTCTTTCTCGTCAACCAGCTTCTGCAGTACGGTCGGTGCCGGTGGTTCAACGGCCAGGTCATGACGGTTACCGGTGCGCTGGAAGTTACCCGCTTTATCACCGATAAACGGACGTGCAATCACGCGACCGATGTTATAGCCGCCTTCGGTCAGCTCTTCACGTGCGATTTCGCACAGCTCGTAAAGCTTATCCAGGCCAAAGGTCTCTTCGTGGCAGGCAATCTGGAACACGGAGTCGGCAGAGGTGTAGAAAATCGGCTTGCCGGTTTTCATGTGCTCTTCACCGAGTTCGTCCAGAATCACGGTACCGGAAGAGTGGCAGTTACCGAGGTAGCCCGGCAGATTGGCACGCTTAACCAGCTTGTCCAGCAGCTCCTGCGGGAAGCTGTTCTCGTGATCGGAGAAGTAACCCCAGTCGAAGAGAACCGGCACGCCGGCGATTTCCCAGTGGCCAGACGGGGTATCTTTACCGGAAGAGAGCTCGTGCGCCCAGGCGTACGCGCCTACCACTTCCGCATTGCCGTCCATACCGGCTGCAATTTTACCGGTAGAACCTTCATGGGCTTTCACCAGACCCAGACGGGTCAGGTTTGGCAGAGTCAGAGGGCCTTTACGACCGTTGTCCGCTTCGCCTTTCGCACAGGCTTCAGCGATGTGACCCATGGTATCGGAACCCACGTCACCAAAACGTTCTGCATCTTCGGTTGCGCCGATGCCGAATGAGTCCAGCACCATAATAAATGCACGTTTCATAATTGTTCTCCGTACGTAGTGCTTCAAAAATTATCGATCAGATCAGTATACCGCTATTCGGTGATACGGCGATAGACAGTCGGTGTGCTTTGCGGTGCTTTATCATCAAGCGTAATGGCCGCTTTCACCGCCTTCGCCGCTTCCTGCCAGCTGGCTTCATCTTTCGCGTGGATCACGGCCAGCGGACGTTGACCATCGACGCTGTCACCCAGACGCGCCATATCGGTAAAGCCGACGCTGTAATCAATGGTGTCCGAGGCCTGACGACGACCGCCGCCCATCGACACGACCGCCATGCCGAGCGCGCGCGTATCCATCGCCGAGACAAAGCCTTCGGTATCGGCGTAGACCGCTTTGCTGAGCGTCGCCGTTGGCAGGTATTTCGCGTAGTGTTCCACGAAGTCGGTTGGGCCTTTCTGCGCCGCTACCATGCGGCCGAAGATCTCTGCCGCTTTGCCGTTATCCAGCACCGCCTGAAGTTTGGCGCGTGCGTCGGCATCATCGCTGGCGAGCTTGCCGGAGATCAGCATCTCCACGCACAAGGCCATGGTGACATCGAGCAGACGCGGGTTCCGGTATTCACCGGTGAGGAACTGCACGGCTTCACGCACTTCCACGGCGTTGCCTGCGCTGGACGCCAGCACCTGGTTCATGTCCGTCAGCAGGGCGGTAGTACGCACGCCCGCACCGTTGGAGACGCCCACAATGGCTTCTGCCAGCGCCGCGGAAAGTTCATAGGTCGGCATAAAGGCGCCGCTGCCCACTTTCACATCCATGACCAGCGCATCCAGGCCTTCCGCCAGTTTCTTGGCGAGGATAGAGGCGGTAATCAGGGGAATAGAGTCAACGGTCGCGGTGATATCGCGGGTCGCGTAGAAGCGCTTGTCTGCAGGAGCAAGAGAGCTGGTCTGGCCGATAATCGCCACACCAACGTCTTTAATAATGTCGCGGAAGCGATGGTCATCCGGGAAGATATCGAAGCCCGGGATGGCTTCCAGTTTGTCCAGCGTACCGCCGGTATGTCCCAGGCCACGCCCGGAGATCATGGGGATATAACCACCACAGGCCGCCACCATTGGGCCCAGCATCAGCGACGTCACGTCACCTACACCGCCGGTTGAGTGTTTATCCACAATCGGGCCGTTGAGGTTAAGGCTTTTCCAGTCCAGAACGGTTCCTGAATCTCGCATCGCCATGGTCAGCGATACACGCTCAGGCATCGACATATCGTGGAAGAAAATGGTCATCGCCAGAGCAGCAATCTGCCCTTCAGAGATGGTGTTATCACGAATGCCATTGATAAAGAAGCGGATCTCTTCGTCGCTTAATGCATGACCATCACGTTTTTTACGAATAATTTCTTGTGCGAGAAACACGGTAACCCCCGAGAAAACAGGTTAAATGCGGCGGATGGCCCGCCGCAGGATAAAAATCAGTAGCTGCTTGCGCTCTTACCGTCGCCGTGACCCAGCGCTTTCAGCAGGCTCGCCAGCAGGCTGGATGCACCAAAGCGATAGTGACGGGAATCCGCCCACGCCGGGCCAAACAGTTCGTCGGCAATCGCCAGGAACTGCTGCGCATCTTCAGCCGTGCGCACGCCGCCCGCAGGTTTGAAGCCTACGGTTTTTTCCACGCCCATATCACGGATCACTTCCATCATGATGCGCGCGCTTTCCGGCGTTGCGTTCACCGGCACTTTACCGGTAGAGGTTTTGATGAAATCCGCACCCGCGTTGATGGAGATTTCAGACGCTTTACGGATCAGCGCTTCTTCTTTCAGCTCACCGGTTTCGATGATCACTTTCAGCAGCACGTTTGCCGCAGCACAAGCGTCTTTACACGCTTTCACCAGGTCAAAACCAACCTGCTCGTTACCGGCGATCAGCGCACGGTACGGGAATACCACGTCCACTTCGTCAGCGCCGTACGCGATGGCCGCGCGGGTTTCAGCCAGCGCAATCTCGATGTCGTCATTGCCGTGCGGGAAGTTAGTCACGGTTGCAATGCGTACATCCGGCGTGCCCTGCTCTTTCAGCGTCTTACGGGCAATGGGGATAAAGCGCGGGTAGATACAGACGGCTGCAGTGTTCCCGACGGGCGTTTTCGCCTGATGGCACAGGGCGATGACTTTCTCATTGGTGTCGTCATCATTCAGGGTGGTCAGGTCCATCAGTTTCAACGCGCGCAGGCTGCTTGCAGTTAAATCGGTCATAACATTCTCCAACGGCATCGCCGTATAAATTTCACCTTGCGGTCTGTGACTATTCTAACATCCAGCCGCACTTACACTTCGACATTCATCACAGTTAATGAAAACTGCGTACAAATTTGCATTACTGTAATGAGATGAACTTCAAATTTTACTGCTGTCGCTGCTGATTAAAGCAGCGATACCCGGTGTGGGATCAAAAGTCCCCCCGGGATGACTTCCTACAATTCGGTCATCATCCGCAGAACCATAAAGGAAGCGAATATGTCCCACGCCAGCCCTCACGCACTGCAACAACGTTGCCAGCAAATTGTGACAAGCCCGGTATTGACCCCCGAGCAAAAACGTCATTTTCTGGCGCTGGAGGCGGAGAACCATCTTCCCTACCCCGCGCTGCCTCAGGCCGCTCGCACCGCGCTGGAAGAGGGATTTATCTGCGACATGTTCGAAGGCCATGCGCCTTATAAACCGCGCTATGTTCTGCCTGATTACGCCAGATTCCTCGCCAACGGCTCGGCATGGCTGGAACTGGAAGGGGCAAAGGATCTGGATGACGCGCTCTCACTGCTGACCATCCTGTACCACCATGTTCCTTCTGTCACATCGATGCCGGTCTTCCTCGGTCATCTTGATGCATTACTGCAACCGTATGTTAATATTCTAACACAAGAAGAAATCGATAGCCGAATAAAACGTTTCTGGCGCTATCTCGACAGAACGCTTCCGGATGCGTTTATGCATGCCAATATTGGCCCGGCGGACACGCCCGTTACCCGCGCGATTTTACGCGCTGATGCAGAGCTGAAGCAGGTCGCACCGAATCTGACCTTTATTTATGATCCCGATATCACACCAGATTCGCTGCTGCTCAGGGTGGCCGAAAACCTCTGTGAATGCAGCAAACCCCATATTTATAACGGCCCGGTGAATGATAAAATTTTCACAAAAGGCCGTTATGGCATCGTGAGTTGTTACAACTCCCTGCCGCTGGCAGGCGGCGGCAGCACGCTGGTGCGCCTGAACCTGAAGGCCATTGCCGAACACAGCGACTCGCCCGAAGACTTTTTTAGCCGTACGTTGCCCCACTACTGCCAGCAGCAACTGGCCGTCATCAATGCCCGCTGCGAGTTCCTGTATCAAAAATCCGGCTTCTTTGAGAATAGCTTCCTCGTCAAAGAGGGACTGATTGATCCCGACCACTTTGTGCCGATGTTCGGCATGTACGGCCTGGCCGAAGCGGTGAACGTGCTGTGTGAGAAAGCGGGTTCCCCGGGCCGTTACGGTAAAGACGACCAAGCCAACGCGCTGGGGTATCGGATCAGCGAACAGCTCGCGGCGTTTGTTGAAAGCACACCGGTAAAATACGGCTGGAAACAGCGTGCGATGCTGCATGCCCAGTCCGGAATAAGCTCTGATATCGGTACGACGCCGGGCGCGCGGTTGCCTTACGGGGAGGAGCCGGACCCGATTAGCCACCTGCTGAGCGTGGCGCCACACCACAAGCACTATCACGCCGGGATTAGCGACATCCTGACGCTGGACGAGACGGTCAAACGCAACCCGCAGGCCGTGGTGCAACTGTGTCTGGGTGCGTTCAACGCGGGAATGCGGGAGTTCACCGCCAACGTGGCCGGTAACGATCTGGTACGCGTGACCGGATATATGGTGCGGTTGTCCGACCTGGAGAAATACCGTGAAGCAGGGTCACGCACTAACACCACCTGGCTTGGAGAAGAAGCCGCCCGACACACCCGCATCCTGGAGCGCCAGCCACGCGTGATAAGCCATGAACAGCAGATGCGCTTTAGTTAGTCAGGTGATCCCCTTCTCCTGCGTGGACGGGCCGGGCAGCCGCCTGGCTCTGTTTCTCCAGGGGTGCAACCTGCGCTGCAAAACCTGCCACAATCCGTGGACCATCGGACGCTGCAACGACTGCGGCGACTGCGTACCCCACTGCCCGCACGATGCGCTGAACATACAGGCCGGGCGGGTCTGGTGGCAGGAGAGTCAGTGTCAGCAGTGTGATACCTGCCTGCAGTTGTGCCAGCAGCAGGCAACGCCAATGGCGCACCGTTTTAGCGTCGACGAGATCCTCATTCAGCTCTCTAAATCCGCGCCCTTTATTGAAGGTATTACCGTGAGCGGCGGTGAAGCGACAACGCAGCTACCGTTCCTGGTAGCGCTCTTCACGGCGATCAAAGCCGATCCCGCCCTGCAACACCTGACGTGCCTGGTGGACAGCAACGGTCTGTTAGGGGAAACCGGCTGGCAAAAACTGCTGCCGGTATTCGACGGGGCAATGGTGGATTTGAAGGCCTGGGGGAACGAACACCATCGCTTCCTGACCGGACGCGAAAATCCGCAGATTAAGCACAGTATCCGCTGGCTGGCACACCACCAGCGGCTGGCGGAACTGCGATTACTGGTGATCCCGGAGCAATGTGATTATCTGGAGCATCTCAAAGCGCTGACGGCGTTTATCCACGCGTTGGGAAATGTCCCGGTACGCATTAACGCCTTTCATGCTCACGGCGTTTACGGTGAGGCGGCGTCCTGGCGCAGCGCCACGCCAGAAGATATTGAGCCGCTGGCGCGGGCGCTGGAACAACAGCAGATTGTGGTAATCCGACCGGCGCTTTATCTATAGCGTGATACCAAATACCGCGCGGGTATTCTCCAGCAGGGCATGCGCAATCACCTCTTCCGGCTCCTCACGCAGCTCACAAAGCGCGTCAAAGACCCGAGCGGCCTGCTCCGGGCGATTTGGCTGCCCCTGAAAACCGTTGAGCGGCATATCCGGTGCGTCGGTTTCCAGTAATAATGCTTCGAGCGGCAGCTGCGCCATCACATCGCGGGTTTTACTGGCGCGTGGATAGGTGATGGTACCCCCGACGCCAATTTTATAGCCCAGCGCAATAAAGCGCTGCGCCTGCTGCAGGCTCCCTGAAAAGCCGTGCACAACCCCCCTTCGCGGAAGATCGATACGCTTCAGTTGCATTGCCAGTTTGTCATGGGTCCGACGGGAGTGAAGGATCACCGGCAGATCGTGGCGCTTCGCCAGACGCAGCTGCGCATCAAGGATCGTCTGCTGGCGCGCAAATTGCGGATCGTCGCGATAGAGATCGAGGCCGATCTCACCGATGGCGACAAGTTTGTCGCCAGCCGTCTGCACAATGGCGTCCAGCGCGTCGATATGCTCATCAAGATGGTGTTCAATCATAATGGGATGCAGGCCGAGCGCGGCGTACAGCGCCTGGTGCCGCCTTGAGAGATCCATTACCCGCTCAAAGTATGCCGCTTCAACCGCCGGCACAATTATCGCCTCTACGCCGGCTTGTGCAGCTCGCGTGATGCTTTGCTCTTCATCCCCCGTAAACGGTGGAAAATCAAAATGACAGTGGGTATCGATAAACCGGTACGTCACGCCAGATCCTCATTATCTAACAATGCGTCATTCGCCTGCGGAGCATCCACCAGCGGCATCGCCAGCGCATCATTCGCCACCACCGCCGGTGGGGTAATAATGGCTTTATGACGATGTATAGGCGGTTGTTCAGCCAGCAGTTTGCCTATTGTCGCCAGGAAGTAACGCCCGCACAGACGCCCCGTTTTGTAATCGGTACGCAGCGCAGGAACGCGGCTGCCCAGCGCCATGCTGACCAGCGGTTTAGGCGGATAAATTTCAAATATACGCAGCTTACCCGGCGGTTTTTCAATAAAGCGCTGCATGGCGCCATAGGTCGTTTCATGCTGCTTCGCGATGTTGACCAGGTGTTGCAGGCTGCTGTCGCCTAACCAGCGCTCCATGCGTTTAAACCACTGCGGGGTATAGTACATTTGCGACGGGACGGTGCGGATCACCACAATGGTGTTTGCCCCGCGTCGCGCAGCTTCCTGTACCGGCACCGCGTCACTGATGCCGCCATCCAGATAGCTGATGCCGTCCAGCAGTGCGCCGGAACGATAGAAACCGGGAATGGCGCTGGAGGCGCGAATGATATCCAGCCAGTTCTCTTTTTGAGGAGAGAAATACCCCGGCGTGTAGTCATCACCACGGCTGGCGCACATCCAGAACTCTTTTCCGCTGTCGAACAGGCGCGCCGCCGTATCCATTGCCAGCGGCATCTGGCTTGAGGTCGAATCCAGCAGCCAGTCGAGGTCAATCAAATTCCCGCCGCGCACAAAGCGCACCGGGTTGAAAAATTCTTTCGCCGTGGTGTAGCGCATGATCACTTTTCGCGCGTAGCCGGGCTGGTTACAGACATAAGCAGAGAGGTTTTGCGCCCCGGCAGAGGTCCCGAAGTACAGGTCAAACGGGTTGAATTGCGCGCGCATAAACTCGTCCAGCACACCGGCCGTAAAAATGCCGCGCTGTCCGCCACCTTCACACACCAGCGCAAGCGGGCCTGCGCGAAACGGCTTTAACGCCAGCGGCGCAATATTGCCGAGCGTAACGGGAATTCGTTGCCCCACCTCTGCTTTCCTGTTTTCATTTTTCTGTTATGACACAGTAGCGCACCCGACCAGCGACTGAAACAAGAAAAAGCCAGTCACGAGGACTGGCTTTTTTTTGTTGAAGGAATATTGCGTTTGCTACGGACGTCGACGACCCGTAAACAGGCTGACCAGGAACAGAATAATACCCACGACAAAGACAATTTTTGCTGCCCATGCCGCTGTACCTGCCAGACCACCAAAGCCCAATGCGGCGGCAATTAACGCGATAACCAGAAATATAATGCCCCAACGAAACATAAGCTTCTCCTTTACCATAGTTAATGTCGGCCGCTAAATGTGAGCGCGCTCAGGTCACTCACCGGCGATTTTCCAGAGTCATTTTTATTTCGCCCGCTGACGTTAGCCAGACGGGCGAATGGTGCAGATTTACTTCGTTTTCAGATCGTTTTTAACGCTTTTAACACCATCGATCGCTTTCGCGATGGACTCGGCGCGCTCACTTTGCGCCTGAGAATCGACCGTACCGGAAAGCTGAACCACACCATCGGTGGTTTCCACTTTCACTTTACGAGATGGCACGATGTCATCTGCTAAAAGTTTAGCTTTGATTTCGCTGGTGGTGGCTGCATCTCCGGCATACCCTTTCACCGACGCGTTTTTGCTGTCCCGAACGTGCAGTTTGTCGCTCACGGACGCTACACCTTCAACACCCTTCGCCACTTTTACCGCCTGTTCGGCCTGGGCCTGGCTTTCTACAAAACCACTCAGGGTGACAACTTTCTTGTCAGTTTTAACGGAAATATCGGTGCTCTTGATAGCTTCATCATCCACCAGTGCGGCTTTCACTTTTGCTGTGATTGAGCTGTCATCCATGAAATTACCGACTTTATTCATAGAGCTATCGATTTTTTGCCCTGCGGTATCGGCGGTGGACTGCGCTTTATCCATAGTGCTGGTTTCAGCCAGAGCAGAACCACTTACCAGGATGCTACCCAGTGTCACAGCCAGCAGAGTTTTAGAAATCTTCAGTCTTGTCATATTCATCGATGTATTCCTGTGTATACCCGTCATTCGGGCGACATACTTCCCTAATTGCTAGTTTTATATATTGCGAATAAACACACGGGCAAAATGGAGAACCCAAAGTCATGCATTGAACAGTTAATTCATCCACGCCCGGTGTTAAACACTGAGTTAAATATAGATCACTCTCACAGTGCCGCTTTCAGATTTGGGTAAAAAACGAGCAAAAGACGCGAAATAATGTTGAATTAAGAACATTCCGCAAGAGATTAATAAGACAGGAAATAAAGAAGAGCACGGCGATTGCCGTGCTCTGAGAGGGGATCAGTGTTCGCGCGTTTTGCGGAACTGGACATCAGGATAACGTTCCTGCGTCAGGTTAAGATTGACCATGGTTGGAGCGATATACGTCAGGTTATCACCACCATCCAGCGCCAGCTGCACTTCGTTCTTACGTTTAAATTCTTCGAATTTCTTCACGTCAGAACACTCTACCCAGCGCGCGGTCGCCACGTTAACCGATTCATAGATCGCTTCCACGTTGTACTCACTCTTCAGACGCGCAACGACCACGTCGAACTGCAGCACACCGACAGCGCCCACGATCAGATCGTTGTTAGCGATAGGGCGGAACACCTGGACAGCGCCCTCTTCGGAAAGCTGAACCAGCCCTTTCAGCAGCTGTTTCTGCTTCAGCGGATCGCGCAGGCGAATACGACGGAACAGTTCCGGTGCGAAGTTCGGAATACCGGTGAACTTCATCATTTCACCCTGGGTGAAGGTATCGCCGATCTGAATCGTACCGTGGTTGTGCAGACCGATGATGTCGCCCGGATAGGCTTCTTCAACGTGCGAACGGTCGCCCGCCATAAAGGTCAGCGCGTCGGAGATCACCACATCTTTACCGATACGTACCTGACGCAGCTTCATGCCCTTTTCATACTTACCGGACACCACGCGCATAAAGGCGACGCGGTCACGGTGTTTCGGGTCCATGTTAGCCTGAATTTTAAAGACGAAACCGGTGAACTTCTCTTCTTTCGCTTCCACTTCACGGGTGTCAGTTTTACGTGACATCGGTTGTGGCGCCCACTCCACCAGGCCGTCAAGCATATGGTCAACGCCGAAGTTACCCAGCGCGGTACCAAAGAAGACCGGGGTGATTTCACCGCTCAGGAACAGCTCTCTGTCGAATTCGTGAGATGCACCTTGAACCAGCTCCAGCTCGTCACGCAGCTGCGCGGCCAGCTCTTCACCCACAGCCGCATCCAGCTCCGGGTTATCCAGACCTTTTACGATACGGACTTCCTGAATGGTATGGCCTTTGCCGGTCTGGTAAAGATAGGTTTCGTCTTTATAAAGGTGATAGACACCCTTGAACAGCTTGCCGCAGCCAATGGGCCAGGTGATAGGCGCACAGGCAATTTTCAGCTCGTTTTCCACTTCATCCATCAGCTCCATCGGGTCGCGGATGTCACGGTCGAGTTTGTTCATAAAGGTGAGGATCGGCGTATCGCGCAGACGGGTAACTTCCATCAGCTTACGGGTACGATCTTCTACCCCTTTCGCGGCGTCGATGACCATCAGACAGCAGTCCACCGCCGTCAGCGTACGGTAGGTATCTTCCGAGAAGTCTTCGTGCCCTGGGGTATCCAGCAGGTTGACCAGGCAATCATGATACGGGAACTGCATCACGGAGGTGGTAATGGAAATACCACGCTGCTTTTCCATCTCCATCCAGTCAGATTTTGCATGCTGGTTGGAACCACGGCCTTTTACGGTACCCGCAGTCTGAATCGCCTGTCCGAACAGTAACACCTTCTCGGTGATGGTCGTTTTACCGGCATCCGGGTGAGAGATAATGGCAAAAGTACGGCGCCTGGCCACCTCTTGCAGATAAGGAGACAACGTCATAATGAAATCTTCTATATAAGCGCGGCGTCAGGCCGCGCATCATGGGATACGAAAAATGCTGCTATTTTACCCATCAATGGGGGGCAGGCAATCATTGTTTACACAGGAGCTGCTCCAGTTCGTTCAATGACGTGACGGTCCAGGTCGGCTGGATACCTTCTGGCAACGTGCGACCGTGTGCATTCAGCCAGACGGTCGACAGGCCGGCGTTCATCCCGCCACGAATATCCGACTCCGCGGTATCCCCGACCATCAGCACACGTTCACGATCGGGATTGCCCGCTTGTTCCAGCGCATAATCAAAAATACGCGGATCCGGCTTAGGTACGCCCACCTCTTCAGAGATCACCAGCGCGTCAAAATGATCGCGCAGGCCCGTACGCTCAAGGCGGATCTGCTGCAGGGCGGTAAAACCGTTGGTAATAATGCCCAGCTTCGCCTTGCCCTTCAGGGCGTCCAGCAGGGAAACCGCGCCCGGCAACGGCGCGCAGATATCCGCCATAGCATTAAGGAAGGCATCGTTAAGCGCACCCGGGCTGACGTTTAACCGCTCGGCCCAGACATCAAAGCGCTGGTGCTGCAGCTGTAACGCGGTGATGGCACCGTTCTGGTAATCCACCCACAGCGGTTTGTTTACCGCCTGATAGTCCTGAAAGTCTTCAGCGGTGAAGGTAACGCTATAATCGAGAAACATCCGCTGTAGGCCGCCAAACGAGTCAAACGTAAACAGCGTTTCGTCGGCATCAAAGAAAATCCAGTCCCATTTCATCGTTACAACCTTATTTTAGTTATCCAAGCGGCAGAGCCATTATGATGGCGTCTTCACGTCCCTCTGCGGTGGGGTAGTAGTTACGGCGGATAGTCGCCTCGTTAAAGCCTAAGCTTTCATAGAGTGCGATGGCGGCGACATTCGACGCGCGCACCTCCAGCCACAGGGTGAAAACGTCACGGGTTTCGAGCTCGCGAATGAGATGCTCAAGCAGTTCTCTTCCCAGCCCCCGGCGCTGATACGCGGGATCAACCGCGATATTAAACAGCGTCGCTTCGTCCAGAACGACCTGCGTGATGGCAAAAGCGGCCATCGCGCCGTCGACGTCCAGACGGTAATTCAGATACCGCTCGCCCTGATTGCTGGCGAGGGTTTTTTCGCTCCATGGAAAAGCATGGGCGCGCGTTTCAATCGCGTACGCCGCGGTCAGATCAGGCGTCGTGAGGGAAGAAATCGTGTTCATATTCGCAGATTTGTTGCCATAGCGCGCTGCGCGCTTTTGGGTTGGCTTTCAGTTCGTCCAGCGCTGGCGAGCAGATCTGGCTCCCTTCCAGGGAGACCTCATCGATGTCTCCCATACGCCAGCTGTTGCAGCGGCTGTCGGATGGCAGCATGGTGACCCTATCTGGCGTAAGCTGTAAAACCTGTTCAGTGGTCAGCTTCAGGCTACGAAGGACATCACCAATAAGGGGTTCATTCAGGGCAGGCAGTTCCTCCGCCACCATCACCAGCCGGACGTGCGCAGGGATGGAGATGGCGATTTCGCCCTGCAACGCCGTCGGGCGACGCAAGGCCCACTGGGTGATGCCCAGTTGCTGCAACTGCCAGTCTCGTCGGGATGTCATAGGGAAAACTCCTGTCTCTCAGGCGCGCAAATATAGCAAATGTGTCGAAACTGCGCCATCTACCTACTATAATCCCCGCCTGAGTTAATTGAGGAACAATTCATGTCTGCATTTACCCCGGCAAGTGAAGTCTTGCTGCGTCACAGTGATGATTTCGAAGAAAGCCGTATTCTGTTTGCCGGAGATATGCAGGATGACCTGCCCGCACGTTTCGACTGTGCTGAAAGCCGTGCCCACACCCAATACTACCACCACTGGCAGGTACTGAGCCGCCAGATGGACGACCGCGCGCGCTTTAGCCTGGTCGCTGAACAGAGCGACATCGCCGACTGCGACACGCTCATCTACTACTGGCCGAAGAACAAGCCAGAAGCCCAGTTCCAGCTGATGAACCTGCTTTCTCTGCTGCCCGTTGGCTGCGATATTTTCGTGGTCGGTGAGAACCGCAGCGGCGTTCGTAGCGCAGAACAGATGCTGGAAGGCTATGCGCAGCTGAATAAAATCGACAGCGCCCGTCGCTGTGGCCTGTATCACGGCCGTCTGGAAAAACAGGCGACCTTTGATGCTGAGAAATTCTGGGATGAGTATCAGCTTGACGGTCTGACCATTAAAACTCTGCCTGGCGTCTTCAGCCGCGACGGTCTGGACGTGGGCAGTCAGCTGCTGCTCTCCACCCTGACGCCGCATACGAAAGGCAAAGTGCTGGATGTCGGCTGTGGCGCGGGTGTACTGGCGACCGTACTGGCGAGCCATTCGCCAAAAGTGCGCTTAACCCTGTGCGATGTGAGCGCCCCGGCGGTTGAAGCAAGCCGCGCAACGCTTGCCGCAAATGGCCTGGAAGGCGACGTGTTTGCCAGCAACGTCTTCTCTGACGTGAATGGCCGTTTCGACATGATCATCTCCAACCCGCCGTTCCACGATGGCATGGAAACCAGCCTTGAAGCGGCGCAAACGCTGATCCGTGGTGCAGTACGTCATCTGAACAGCGGGGGTGAACTGCGTATCGTGGCTAACGCCTTCTTACCGTACCCGAAAGTGCTGGATGAAACCTTTGGCTTCCATGAAGTCATCGCCCAGACGGGTCGCTTTAAGGTTTACCGCACCGTGATGACGCGTCAGGCTAAGAAGTAATCCCCTTATCTGGCAGGCCGGATACGCGTAACCGCTATCCGGTAAAACCTGGCGCTACCATCGGCCATTTTTGCAGCAATCAAAACAGCGTGCGCATTTTTCTGTTGACGTAAAGCTGAAAACATCTAGAATGCGCCTCCGTGGTTACGATACTTTTACAGTGTCGATGGTATGCGAAGGTGGCGGAATTGGTAGACGCGCTAGCTTCAGGTGTTAGTGTCCTTACG
>NZ_JBDKEE010000089.1:0-1168 GCF_051130085.1 Enterobacter sp. PTB | reverse complement strand
AAAAATGAATGTATCCGTCACCCATTGTGCTCACGTTTTAGCGGCTAAATCTGCTTAATTTAGCAGATTTAGCCGCTTTTTTAGGTGTGTGCGGTTCAATTCGTCATCTGCGCGACCACCAGCGGCTTATTTACCCCCTGAAATTAAACGGAGCGATCAGCAGCGTTCTGCCATTATGCACCATAGAAATCCGGTAAGTATTATGCAGGTGTTCCAGTGCTGGCTGTAACCGGCCCGGTGTGCGAAGCAGATTTGGCACCCTGGGGCTCATCCAGCTCCTCGTTAAGGGCTGACCGTTATTATCCATGAAGCGATCATGCAGCCATCGCCATAACAGCACGGCATCCTGAACATGCTGAGGTTGTTCCGGCTTAGTACCAAATAAATAAAGCGCTTCGCCCAGATACCACTCACTGACCTTCTGCGCATCCAGTAAGGTTTTCTCCGGGATATCTCCTGCATCACCATTAAAGTAGTGGAACAATGCAGCAAGACGCGCCACCTTATTTCCTTCTTTAGAGGCAAAATCGCGCAGGGAATAATAACAGCCATTCTCAGCCATTTCCCGCTCAAGATACTCACCTATATCCCCCCATCGAAGTCGTGCTTCTGGCGTGAAAATCAGTTTTTGACGGTCAGAAAGTACCTTTGTTTCTGTTTTATGGGCGTAATCCTCTATCAGTTGTTGCAGTCGCCGATGGTACGGGGCCAGCAATTGCTTATACTCTTCCAGAGCAGGGCCGGTACGTGTACCAATTGTGCTATCAGGGCGAGCGAAAAAGAACCTTGCCAGAAAGCCACTTCCCCGTGCCTGCTGTTGTGCGCGTTTGAAATACTTACGTAATGGGGCGTCCTGCACCATCAGACTCGCGCTCAGTCTGGCTCCGTGGACACTAAAACTCTCAGAACAACGGCGGGAGACAGTAAACGATGCGCCATCCCACAGATCGTTAAGCAGCCCCAGATTCTGTATTGCCTGCCCTCCCAGTATGATATCCCCCTCTGCGGAGTGTAAGCCGATTGAGCCTCCTCCTTTGTGCAACTGAAATTGCAATGCAGCAGGAGTGATATCGCTGGCTAATAATTGTATCCGGAAAGGTTCCTGCGGAATGGTTTCCCGGTGTGCCCTGATACTCTCTTTAATCTCCTCTGTTGGCTGGTTTTTTTT
>NZ_JBDKEE010000088.1:0-1219 GCF_051130085.1 Enterobacter sp. PTB | reverse complement strand
CTGACGGTAGCGGTACGCTACTGGTGGCTGCGGGTTCACAGGCGGTGGCGACAACGGTTCCGGCCGGCATCGCCGGAGAGAGCCTCAATAACAAAACCATCCCCTTTTTCATCATGCCATACCGCGGCGGGTACGGTGTCACGGCGGTGAAGGCGGGCACCATGAAGGCCACCCTGAATTTTGATTTTCAGTGGAAATAAGCCCTCCGGGCGGATAACAGATAAAAAACAGCAGGGCCTGCCGGGCAGGTCGCAGGGTGAGAATGATGAAGACATACGAGTGGCAGCAGCCGGCAGGCGGATTACCTGAGTCCCGGCACGGGCAGATAAAAAACACACGCCCTTTTGTGTGGCTGGCAGGCGGTGCCGGGATGCTGCTTTCCCTGGTGCTGGTATCGCCGGCACAGGCCGGCAGTTCGATAGTGGTCACGCAGACCCTGACTAAAGGGACCTGCACCATCAGCAGTTCAGCGGCACAGAGCGGGATAACCCTGCCTGATGTTCAGCAGACGACGTTTAACTCAAACGACATCAGGATCGGAAAAGGCACGGGACAGACATTCTCTGTGGATCTGACCTGCACCGGCGCCCCGAACCCCTCAGACACCAACGTCCTGAAGGTTTCCGGGACGGCGGATGTGGCGGATGGCAGCGGGCAGCTGTTCAAAAACTTATCCGCCGGCAACGGCGCGGCAACGCACCTCGGTTTTCTGCTGTCAGCCAATGACACTGACGGCAGCGGAACGCTGCTGAGTTCAGCGGGCACCACCTTAGTGGATGTGGGGGGGGCCGGGGATAATGTGGACAGCCGTTCCGTGAATTTTTTCGTGATGCCCTCAAGGGGGAATTACGCCTACAAGGATGTGACGGCCGGCACCCTGACGACCACCCTGTCATTTGACTGGGATGTCAGGTAAGGACGCTCAGGCACTGCGGGGATACGCCGGGGCGGGCAGAGCAGTGCCCCGGCAGGGAAGATGAAAAATGAATAACACAAAACAGGTCAGTCCGGGAGGGCGTGTGAAGCAGAAAACCGGCGTACACGAAAACGTGAAAGACATAATGAAAGGCATCATGAAGGGTGCCATGACGGCCCTGGCACTTTACATGACGGCGGTGCTGCCGGCGCAGGCCGGGGTATCACTGCTGCAGACCCGGGTGATTTACCCGCAGTCCGCACAGTCGGTGTCGGTGACCCTGCACAACAGCGGAAACGAGGT
>NZ_JBDKEE010000087.1:0-1289 GCF_051130085.1 Enterobacter sp. PTB | reverse complement strand
CAGGGAAAGATTACGAAACCCCGCAGCCCGCAAGGACTGACGCGAGATACTTCCTGTCCATCGCTGCACGACGCATTTTTCTGCGCAGTCCTGCCTTGAACTCTTTGTTCTGGGATAATATATTCACCGCGATATGTCTTATCCCTGAAAACAATTCAGCAGCATCACCTCTTCTTATACGACAATCGTCTTCGTTCATTGCAACATCCAGACGCCAGTGCAGCTTGTTCTCAATCGACCAATGGCCTCTCATGGCTGAAGCAAACTTTTCTGCAGATAAATCAGCAGAACTAATGTAATAACGCACCTGCATTTCGGGCTCTTTCTTATCGTCATTTATTTCCGAACGAAAAGACACTGCAACTCCTACTTTTCTTAAATCCTTCCAGGCGAATGTATGGTCGATTAATTCGTCAGGGATATTACTGATAACATGTAATCTTGTTTCCTTTCGTCCATGATTTTTCTCTTCCGTCACGAAACTATCCAGGGATGGATCATTAATTCGCTTCACTGGAAAGGCTTCTTCTATTGCACGGTATAACTTTCCTTGATTCCCTTTAACTGCAAGCAGGTAATCGCCTTCACGACTTCTGATCTTTTCAGCAATATCCTTCTGGCACCCCATGGCATCGGTAGTGACGATTTTTCCTTTCAGATCAAGTAAATCTATCAACTGAGGCATGGCAGTTATCTCATTGCTCTTTTCATCGGTTTTGAGCTGACCGAGCACAACTCCACTCATCGTTGAAAACGCACTGATTACATGAATCGCACCGCGTCGTCTGCTTTTATCGTAAGAGCCGCGCAGTGTTTTTCCATCTATAGCAATTACATCCTCATCTACTAAGTGGCATTCTTTCATCCAGTTAATAAAACACTCATGAAATTTTTTAGGACTGATGCAACTCACCACTCTGGCGATCGTATCATGTACAGGAATTCCGTTATCAAATTCACCGTATAGCTTCAGAAAATCAATATGAACATGGCCAAAATCCTCGATATCCTCCCAACCTTCGGCTCCTGCTATAACTGCACATATAGTCAGAAGAAGGATATCTGATAATTTATGCTCAACTTTCCATGACTGGCGGTAATCAGGAATAATAGTTATATGTTTCATTAAATCTTCAAGATTCATTGCACAGCTTCCATTTAACTTCGCATGGCGAGCATCTGATCATGTTTAATCTAAGATGAATATTGATTCAAAGATTTGGTTTACCATTGGTTGATAAATATACGACCAATTGTTCAAAAAACACTCGTTACGTGATCTTTCCCTG
>NZ_JBDKEE010000086.1:0-1594 GCF_051130085.1 Enterobacter sp. PTB | reverse complement strand
TCATGCTTAACTCCAGTATTAACGGGGGGCAGCGTAAAGGCCATGTGTTCAAGGTCATCCGGCGTGACGCGAATGATGCCCTCGCCGGGCGTATCGATTTCCGCCACCAGGAACAGTGACAGCGAAATCATCACCGGCAGGACCAGCAGAGAATGTCCCTGCCGCTGCTGACGCCCGGTCAGACAGCAGGCCACCATGGCGAAGACAATGATCACCAGCCATGCCGCATCGGGGAGCTTGCGCTGAGAGACAGCAGTCGTCTGCTGCTGTGATACTCTCAGCTCACTGTATGCCGTCAGGAGCGAGTCCATCACCGGCAGGGTACTGTGCTTGGCCTCAGAGACCGCCAGCCCCCAGAGCTGCTGCTGGCTGCCCTCTGACAGCTGGTTCCAGCTTCGCCCGCCCTGCAGCGAATTATCCCTGAAAAAATGAATCCGCTGGTCGAGGTATTTACGCAGCAGTTCCTGCGCTTTCGGCTGAGCCGATGCGGGTAATAACAGACTGTACTGCCACGCTTTTTCGATGGTCTGCGCTTCTCTGACCTGGGCCTGTTTCAGCGTGGTAAATCCATTAATTGATACCGAAAAGGCGAATCCGATAAGCAGCACGCTTAATGAGAGCGTTCCTGCGGTGATAATAATATCGCCACCAGCACGGGATTTATCACGGGAATAATTCAAATAACGACCAATATACGCAGACATTATCAGTAACGATAACATCACTGCCAGCAACAAAATATCATCTGCTGCCGGTAGCATGAAATAATACGCCATCATATTTTTACCACGGGTTAAGCCGTCACACTGGGAGTAACTTATGACAATAAGATAAATTATGTCTCACCATTATTATTCGGCAAGGTTGAAATATTCTTTTCAGTGCGCAACAAAAAATAAATCAACAGTCTGGAAATAAAGAATGTATTTTCTCTCAGGTATCGACACAAAAAGTACATACTTCCTGAATATGTCGTAACTGCATTTACTTGCTGGTCGTGGCGTTCCTTTTTCTGCGAAGCAGTCGCTCCCGCGCTTTTTCCACTCCTCTGCAGCTTCTGTCAGGAAACAACGTAGCCTGCTGTTCAGCAATACTGAGATGCATATTTTTCTCAAGCTTCGCCCAGTCCTCATCACTCCACGGTCGAAATCCAGCCTTACTGTCACTGGATTTCTTCAGGCCGAGCCGCCTCGCCATCAGCCGGACGGCGACTTCATTTCTGCCTGGCAGTTGTCGCATGACTTCAATACCTACCACCGGATATTGTTCTTTAAGAATACGAAGTTCGTCTTCACGCCAGAATCGACCACTCTGCACGCCTAAAATGACGGCCCGTGAAAATATCGCGCTGACGCTTCTGCCCGGAAGCAGCCGGGTCAGTTCTTCAGCCTCTACCCCCTGTGAATAGTAATGGCGGATTATCTCCATTTCCGCTTCGCTCCAGGGGAGGCTTTTCTTGCCACGGCAGCCCAGTCTGTCGGCCATCAGTCCTACCGCTCCCGGGGTACGTTTCAGAATGGTGGCAAGCTCTGCCACGGGCATCGTGCCGTAGTTATTTTCCAGAAAGGATAAATCCTTCACCGTCCACAGTAAG
>NZ_JBDKEE010000085.1:0-1617 GCF_051130085.1 Enterobacter sp. PTB | reverse complement strand
GCGGCTCCCTGCTGGACGACAACAGCATGAACTGGAGCGCCTCGCAGACCCAGGGTAACGGCGACCAGGGTAACAGCGGCTCCACCTCCCTTGGCTACAACGACACCTGGGGCATGGCGAATCTGGGGTACAACTACGACCACGGCGGCGGTCACGGCGTGACCTACAGCGCCAGCGGCGGCGTGCTGGCCCACCGTCACGGGGTGACGCTGGCCCGCAACATTAACGATGCGGCCGTTCTGGTCCACACCGGCGTGCCGGATGTGAAAATCATGAACGGCAGTGCGACCACCGACCACTGGGGGAATGCGGTGGTGACCTCGATGCAGACCTATTCCCGCAACACCATTGATATTGACCCGTCCTCCCTGCCGGAAGGCGCGAACCCGCCATCCGGCGGCCATGCGCTGTACCCGACCGCCGGGGCGGTCCTGGTGGAGGATTATCCGATTCGCCTGGGTCAGCAGATACTGATGAACCTGAGCCACAACGGCAGCCCGGTCCCGTTCGGTGCCATGGCGAGCCTGAAGGGTGATGATGCCGACGGACAAAGCAGCATTGTCGGCGATGGCGGTCAGGTTTACCTCGGCGGCATGCCGGAGAAGGGCACCCTGCTGGTGAAGTGGGGGGCCACGTCCGACGCACAGTGCGAGGTGCCGTTCACGCTGGACAAGCCGGAGCCCCGCAGGAAGGGTGACAAATCCTGGCGTCCGGTGAAAACCGTGAACATGACCTGTCGTTAAGGCCGCAGAGGACGATACCATGACCACCGTCACCGTGCTTCAGTCGCAGACCCCGCAGGAGCAGCCCGTACCGGGCTGCCGGCACCGGAGCGCCCCGTGCGCCGCCGGTGGGGTGCTGTGCCTGGCGCTGTACACCCTCCTGGTGCTGCATGTGAACATCCCGCACCTGCCCGGCAGCGGCATGATGATACCGCAGAGCGTGCTGGCGTGGATGCTGGCTGCCGTACTGTTGCTGCTGGCGGCTCCTGTATCCCGTCAGGCGCTGGGCACGGCCCTGCACCCCACGCCATTCATGACGCTCTGCCTGGCAGGCGCGCTCATCCTTACCCTGCCGCTGCTGTACGCGCCGCAGACCTGGCGCTATCTCGCAGAGCTGCGGGTGGCCGGGCTGTGGGGTGGCCTGCTGCTGATGGTGGCCACCCGGGCTCTGTTCACCACACCCTCCCTGCGCCGCACGGTACTGGTGCTGATGCTGGCCGGGTGTGTCCTGGAGGCGCTGACCGGCATCGTCCAGGCGCTGCACCCGCAGTCGCTGCCGTTCTGGCTGACCACGCCCGGTACCGGGCGGGCCACCGGCGTGTTCCGCCAGCCGAACGTGATGGCAAGCCTGACCGGCACCGGGGTCATCCTGGCCTGGTGCCTGCTGAACCAGACCGCATGTCGCGCGGCGCAGGTCGCCATGCTTGCAGCAACCGCCGTTCTGGCATTCTGCCTGCCGCTGACGCAGAGCACCCAGACGTGGCTCACCCTGGCGCTGGCGGCCGCACTCGTCTGCCTGCCCCTTTTTCGCACACCCGGCCGCGTCCGGCTCATGCGCCTGTGAGGCAGCCCGCCGGCGGTATCTGCCCCATCCGGCGCATGCGGCGCTGAAAAC
>NZ_JBDKEE010000084.1:0-1635 GCF_051130085.1 Enterobacter sp. PTB | reverse complement strand
AAATGAATACCAAGTCTCTGAGTGAACATACGTAATTCATTACGAAGTTTAATTCACGAGCATCAAACTTAAATTGAAGAGTTTGATCATGGCTCAGATTGAACGCTGGCGGCAGGCCTAACACATGCAAGTCGAACGGTAGCACAGAGAGCTTGCTCTCGGGTGACGAGTGGCGGACGGGTGAGTAATGTCTGGGAAACTGCCTGATGGAGGGGGATAACTACTGGAAACGGTAGCTAATACCGCATAACGTCGCAAGACCAAAGAGGGGGACCTTCGGGCCTCTTGCCATCAGATGTGCCCAGATGGGATTAGCTAGTAGGTGGGGTAACGGCTCACCTAGGCGACGATCCCTAGCTGGTCTGAGAGGATGACCAGCCACACTGGAACTGAGACACGGTCCAGACTCCTACGGGAGGCAGCAGTGGGGAATATTGCACAATGGGCGCAAGCCTGATGCAGCCATGCCGCGTGTATGAAGAAGGCCTTCGGGTTGTAAAGTACTTTCAGCGGGGAGGAAGGTGTTGTGGTTAATAACCGCAGCAATTGACGTTACCCGCAGAAGAAGCACCGGCTAACTCCGTGCCAGCAGCCGCGGTAATACGGAGGGTGCAAGCGTTAATCGGAATTACTGGGCGTAAAGCGCACGCAGGCGGTCTGTCAAGTCGGATGTGAAATCCCCGGGCTCAACCTGGGAACTGCATTCGAAACTGGCAGGCTAGAGTCTTGTAGAGGGGGGTAGAATTCCAGGTGTAGCGGTGAAATGCGTAGAGATCTGGAGGAATACCGGTGGCGAAGGCGGCCCCCTGGACAAAGACTGACGCTCAGGTGCGAAAGCGTGGGGAGCAAACAGGATTAGATACCCTGGTAGTCCACGCCGTAAACGATGTCGACTTGGAGGTTGTGCCCTTGAGGCGTGGCTTCCGGAGCTAACGCGTTAAGTCGACCGCCTGGGGAGTACGGCCGCAAGGTTAAAACTCAAATGAATTGACGGGGGCCCGCACAAGCGGTGGAGCATGTGGTTTAATTCGATGCAACGCGAAGAACCTTACCTACTCTTGACATCCAGAGAACTTTCCAGAGATGGATTGGTGCCTTCGGGAACTCTGAGACAGGTGCTGCATGGCTGTCGTCAGCTCGTGTTGTGAAATGTTGGGTTAAGTCCCGCAACGAGCGCAACCCTTATCCTTTGTTGCCAGCGGTCCGGCCGGGAACTCAAAGGAGACTGCCAGTGATAAACTGGAGGAAGGTGGGGATGACGTCAAGTCATCATGGCCCTTACGAGTAGGGCTACACACGTGCTACAATGGCGCATACAAAGAGAAGCGAACTCGCGAGAGCAAGCGGACCTCATAAAGTGCGTCGTAGTCCGGATTGGAGTCTGCAACTCGACTCCATGAAGTCGGAATCGCTAGTAATCGTAGATCAGAATGCTACGGTGAATACGTTCCCGGGCCTTGTACACACCGCCCGTCACACCATGGGAGTGGGTTGCAAAAGAAGTAGGTAGCTTAACCTTCGGGAGGGCGCTTACCACTTTGTGATTCATGACTGGGGTGAAGTCGTAACAAGGTAACCGTAGGGGAACCTGCGGTTGGATCACCTCCTTACCTTAAAGAACCTGCCTTTGTAGTG
>NZ_JBDKEE010000083.1:0-1742 GCF_051130085.1 Enterobacter sp. PTB | reverse complement strand
CTTCGGCGTTGTAAGGTTAAGCCTCACGGTTCATTAGTATCGGTTAGCTCAACGCATCGCTGCGCTTACACACCCGACCTATCAACGTCGTAGTCTTCAACGTTCCTTCAGGAGACTTAAAGTCTCAGGGAGAACTCATCTCGGGGCAAGTTTCGTGCTTAGATGCTTTCAGCACTTATCTCTTCCGCATTTAGCTACCGGGCAGTGCCATTGGCATGACAACCCGAACACCAGTGATGCGTCCACTCCGGTCCTCTCGTACTAGGAGCAGCCCCCCTCAATTCTCCAGCGCCCACGGCAGATAGGGACCGAACTGTCTCACGACGTTCTAAACCCAGCTCGCGTACCACTTTAAATGGCGAACAGCCATACCCTTGGGACCTACTTCAGCCCCAGGATGTGATGAGCCGACATCGAGGTGCCAAACACCGCCGTCGATATGAACTCTTGGGCGGTATCAGCCTGTTATCCCCGGAGTACCTTTTATCCGTTGAGCGATGGCCCTTCCATTCAGAACCACCGGATCACTATGACCTGCTTTCGCACCTGCTCGAGCCGTCACTCTCGCAGTCAAGCTAGCTTATGCCATTGCACTAACCTCCTGATGTCCGACCAGGATTAGCTAACCTTCGTGCTCCTCCGTTACTCTTTGGGAGGAGACCGCCCCAGTCAAACTACCCACCAGACACTGTCCGCAACCCGGATCACGGGTCTACGTTAGAACACCAGCCATTAAAGGGTGGTATTTCAAGGTTGGCTCCACGCAGACTGGCGTCCACGCTTCAAAGCCTCCCACCTATCCTACACATCAAGGACCAGTGTTCAGTGTCAAGCTATAGTAAAGGTTCACGGGGTCTTTCCGTCTTGCCGCGGGTACACTGCATCTTCACAGCGAGTTCAATTTCACTGAGTCTCGGGTGGAGACAGCCTGGCCATCATTACGCCATTCGTGCAGGTCGGAACTTACCCGACAAGGAATTTCGCTACCTTAGGACCGTTATAGTTACGGCCGCCGTTTACCGGGGCTTCGATCAAGAGCTTCGCGTTGCCGCTAACCCCATCAATTAACCTTCCGGCACCGGGCAGGCGTCACACCGTATACGTCCACTTTCGTGTTTGCACAGTGCTGTGTTTTTAATAAACAGTTGCAGCCAGCTGGTATCTTCGACTGATTTCAGCTCCACCCGCAGGGGCTTCACCTACATATCAGCGTGCCTTCTCCCGAAGTTACGGCACCATTTTGCCTAGTTCCTTCACCCGAGTTCTCTCAAGCGCCTTGGTATTCTCTACCTGACCACCTGTGTCGGTTTGGGGTACGATTTGATGTTACCTGATGCTTAGAGGCTTTTCCTGGAAGCAGGGCATTTGTTACTTCAGCACCGTAGTGCCTCGTCATCACACCTCAGCGTTAATAAACGACCGGATTTACCTAATCGTTCCGCCTACATGCTTAAACCGGGACAACCGTCGCCCGGCTAACATAGCCTTCTCCGTCCCCCCTTCGCAGTAACACCAAGTACAGGAATATTAACCTGTTTCCCATCGACTACGCCTTTCGGCCTCGCCTTAGGGGTCGACTCACCCTGCCCCGATTAACGTTGGACAGGAACCCTTGGTCTTCCGGCGAGCGGGCTTTTCACCCGCTTTATCGTTACTTATGTCAGCATTCGCACTTCTGATACCTCCAGCACCCCTCACAGGACACCTTCAACGGCTTACAGAACGCTCCCCTACCCAACAAC
>NZ_JBDKEE010000082.1:0-2014 GCF_051130085.1 Enterobacter sp. PTB | reverse complement strand
AGGAAATCATCAATGCCCGGTATGAAAGCATCCTGCCGACAATCCTGATCAGCAAACGGGTACAGTTCGTTGTTTTCTGCATCGTGCCAGCAGGGATGGTGTTGCCGGAGGTGGGTCATATAGCGTTGAAGGGTATTCAGCAGGGAAGGCGTCAGAATGGCCTGCCACTGTAATTGACTGAGTGTTCGAGGTCGTTGAGTATCAGAGCTGTGGTCACCCTGATGTGCCAGCGTCAGCATTTCAGCCTGGCCATCTGGAGCAAGATGCCAGAATTCAGCGACGGGTCCAAAAAAGGCTGTTGCCTCAGGATGGGTACTGGCCTCCAGCAGCGGACGGACAACCTGCCAGTCGGCAAGACGTAACGTGACATCCTCCTGTTCAGGCGTGGTCACCAGTAACCATGAGCGCAGGTGCTGCGAAAGTACCTGTAGTTGCGTATCACTCGATTGGATACGATCTAACCAGGATAAACGGATCCCTATACCCCAATGATCATTAGTGAGAATATGCTCTTTCACCTGTTCCCAGTTATCCTGATTTACCGGGATGATATACGGTGAAATGGATGCATGAATGTCCCCAACCTTATCCCAGTAGAGATGTGCCAGATCATTATTTTTGGAATGACTCTCTGCTTGCCAGGGAACGGCATCATTAATGGCAGATTCAGCTAAAATAAAGCAACCACCTTTAGCAATGGTTTTTCGCCATTGTTCATGAGTGTTCTTATTGTGTAGTAGAAACGGCAGGGAATGTGGCACGGGAAAATCTCCAGAAAAAAGATCACAGTAAAGCATTGTAATGATGCTATAGTTTATTTTCTTCTTAATTCATTCCTCACAGTCAGTATTGCAAGGAAGTATCGCATCAGAGAAAAAAAAGAAAAATCTCTATTCCGGTGTATCAGGCAGCCTGTTATCACCTACTTTCCTAATTAAATCAAGCCCACCATTTTTGAGGAGATAATAATTATAAAATCGCTTATGTGTATCTTCATCAACTTCATACGTAACCAGCAAGCGGCTGTGTTTATTCATATAAAGAACATCCTCACCAACAGGATTATCATCCCCCTCGTAATACACCAAAAATGAACGTGACAGTGCCTTTCCTGTTCGTTTATTAATTAAGGCAATGACATGACATCCAGAACCTCCACACCCCCATACTGCCCGTGAATATTCACCCGCAAATTCCACCGGGTTTTGTAGCGCCTCCTTGAATCGGGTTCTATACATGTTTGTAAAATCATCTGTCCTATCAACATGTGATGCAACCGTCCCACTGTACACCTGCTTCACAGGGTAGTCTTTTCCTTTGGGTAACTCACCTGCTGCGACATTCCCAACTGAGAAGATATTTATAGCAAAAACAGATAGTAGAGAAATTAGTAGTGGATATTTATTTCTTAACTTCATTTTGCACACCATAAAAATCAATGCATAAAAAACCTATCAGGTAAAATGTCGGTTCCATTCTCTAAAGATCCGGATGGTATTGAACTTTGTATACCCCCCAAATCAAATGCTATAAATTTTTCACCACATGCATTGCATCCTCCCGATGAGGCAAGCACCAATGCTTTATTCTGTATACAATATGCGTTATAAAAAACATACTGCATCATGCTTACTTCCTCACCATTTTCATTTTCTCTTTTAATCATTCCTGAAAAAGGAGAGAGTTCTATTTTCTTATTATTAATGAATAACGTTTGCATTGTGCATTCAGGATTATCCATTTCAGCCTGCCCAGACCTTAAATTATTAACCTTGCAATTTGATAATATTTTAAAATCTCTCCCGCCACATTTTGATGAAATCTCAAAATTATCTCCAGCATAAACCTGAGACACAATAAACAAACAGATAAAAAATATTTTATTCACAGGTTAACCTTATAGTGTTTTGTGATGAAGTCGAACATACTTTGTTCAGTGGCCTGCAACGATGTAATCCCCAGGGAAAGATTACGAAACCCCGCAGCCCGCAAGGACTGACGCGAGATACTTCCT
>NZ_JBDKEE010000081.1:0-2132 GCF_051130085.1 Enterobacter sp. PTB | reverse complement strand
GTGTTAGCGCCGGTGATATAAACCTTAATTCACCGTTATTGATTGTCCGCTCCACCCACCATGTCGTTTCCTTAAGGTTCTCACACCAGAAAGGAAAACAGCATGTTGAGCAGAGAGGACGTAAGCATGATAAAGCAAATGCGCCAGCAAGGGGTTTATATTGTTGATATTGCCCGACAGGTTGGCTGTTCAGAAAAAACCGTCAGGCGCTGGCTCAAGTATCCGGAGCCGCCGGCCAGAAAAACACGGCATAAGATGGTAAAACTGAAGCCATTTATGGATTACATCGATATGCGGCTGGCGGAAAATGTCTGGAATGCCGAGGTCATCCTGCAGGAGATCAAAAGCCTGGGGTATGCCGGTGGTCGGACCATGCTGCGGTGTTACATCCAGCCCAAACGCAGGATGCGCCCGGGTAAAAAAACGGTTCGCTTCGAAACCCAGCCTGGCTACCAGCTCCAGCACGACTGGGGAGAAGTGGACGCAGAGGTGGCGGGTGAACGATGCAAAATTAACTTCGCCGTCAACACGCTGGGCTTCTCCCGCCGCTTCCATGTCTTCGCGGCACCAAAACAGGATGCCGAACATACCTACGAATCACTGGTTCGTGCCTTCCGCTACTTCGGCGGCGGTGTCAAAACGGTACTGGTTGATAATCAGAAAGCGGCCGTTCTGAAAAACCACAATGGCAACGTGCTGTTCAACTCCGGGTTCCTGCTGCTGGCTGATCACTACAGCTTCCAGCCGCGGGCCTGCCGCCCGCGCAGGGCCAGAACCAAGGGGAAGGTCGAACGGATGGTTAAATATATGAAAGAAAACTTCTTCGTTCGCTATCGTCAGTTCGACAGCTTCAACCATATCAATCAGTTACTTGAACAGTGGCTGGGTACCGTTGCCGATGAACGGCAACTTCGCCAGTTCAGGCAAACCCCGACAGAGCGCTTCATCGAGGAAAAAAACCATCTGCAACCCCTGCCGGATACAGACTTCGACACCAGTTACTTCGACATCCGGCACGTATCCTGGGATGGTTATATCGAGGTCAGGGGAAACCGCTACAGCGTCCCGGAGAGCTGTTGTGGTCAACCCGTCTCGATACGCATAACTCTGGACGACGAACTACGGATCTACAGTAATGAACAGCTGGTGACATCACATCGTCTGCGGCCGGCGTCATCCGGCTGGCAGACAGTACCGGAACATCATTCCCCGCTCTGGCAGCAGGTAAACCGGGTTGAACATCGCCCGCTGAGTGCTTATGAGGAGTTGTTGTGATGCACGAACTGGAAACGTTACTGAGTCGCCTGAAAATGGAACACCTTGGATACCACGTTGAGGGTCTGCTGGAGCAGGCTGCTAAAAACGAGCTTAACTACCGTGAGTTCCTGTGTCTCGCCCTGCAGCAGGAATGGAACGGCCGACATCAGCGCGGTATGGAAAGCCGTCTGAAACAGGCGCGCTTCCCATGGATAAAAACCCTGGAGCAGTTCGACTTCAGCTTCCAGCCCGGCATCGATCGTAAGGTGGTGAGAGAACTGGCCGGTCTGGCGTTCGTTGAGCGTAGCGAAAATGTGATCCTGTTGGGGCCTCCGGGTGTGGGTAAAACGCATCTTGCTGTTGCTCTGGGCGTAAAAGCAGCAGATGCGGGACATAGGGTGTTGTTCATGCCACTGGACAGACTGGTTGCCACGCTGATGAAAGCGAAACAGGAAAACCGGCTTGAGCGACAGCTCCAGCAACTCTGTTACGCACGCGTACTGATCCTTGATGAAATAGGCTATCTGCCAATGACCCGGGAAGAAGCCAGCCTGTTCTTCCGGTTGCTGAACCGGCGATATGAAAAAGCGAGTATCGTTCTGACGTCAAATAAAGGGTTCGCCGACTGGGGGGAAATGTTCGGCGATAATGTACTGGCGACAGCGATCCTTGATCGTCTGCTGCATCACTCAACCACGCTGAATATTAAGGGGGAAAGCTACCGCCTGAAGGAAAAACGTAAAGCCGGTGTACTGACCAAAGGGCCAGCGCCAATAAGTGATGATGAATCGGTGGAAACCGGACATCACCGTTGATAAATAGCGGCAATCAAAATAAAACGGTGAAAAAAGGTTATATCCAGCGGCGTTGACAAT
>NZ_JBDKEE010000080.1:0-2282 GCF_051130085.1 Enterobacter sp. PTB | reverse complement strand
AGTTTTTCTTGCCAAGACAGACTGCCCGTAGCGCGCGCTCAGCAGCGTTATTATCCGGCTCTGCCAGACCATCATCGCAGTAGTAGCACAGCGCATCCCACTGGTTCAGAGCATAAGCGAACGCCTCGCCCAGCCGGGATTTCTTCGACAGAGTGGCGCTTTTCTCCACCAACCAGTCATGCAGGGAGATCAGTAATGGCTTACTTCGGGAGCGCCTGGTTGCCAGCCGCTCAGTTGCCGGGAGGCCGCGTATTTCCTCTTCCACCGCGTACAGTTCACCGATACGTTTCAGGGCTTCCCCTGCCGTCGCTGTCTGAGTGCTTATATAGATGTCGTGGATTTTTCGGCGCGCGTGGGCCCAGCATGCGGCTTCTGTTAACGGGCCTCCATCACGCTCTGCGCCGAACAACCTGTCGTACCCTGCGAAGGCATCGGCCTGCAGCACACCATGATAATGGCGAAGATGGTATTGAGGATGTTTTCCTTGCCGGTCCGGTGAGTACGCGAACCACGCCGCCGGTGGGTCAGACGAGCCAGCGCTCCGGTCGTCGCGCACATACGTCCAGATGCGCCCGGTTTTCGTCTTCTTTCTCCCCGGTGCCAGTACCGGCACCGGGGTATCGTCCGTATGCAGTTTGCGGCAGTTCATCACGTAGTGGTAAAGGGCTTCATCCAGCGGTGCCATTAACCGGCAACAGGCATCCACCCAGTTGGAGAGCAGCGCACGACTCAGATCCACGCCCTGACGGGCAAAGATTTCGCACTGACGATATAGCGGCAGGTGTTCGCAGTATTTTGCCGTTAACACCCGGGCCAGCAGACCCGGCCCGGCGATACCCCGATCGATAGGGCGTGATGGCGCAGGGGCTTCAACGATACAGTCGCATCGGGTGCAGGCCTTTTTTACCCTGACCGTGCGGATCACTTTCAGGGCGCTGGAGACCAGTTCCAGTTGCTCCGCGCTGACTTCACTGAGATATGCCATATCACTACCGCAACCTGGACAGCAGGTTGCGGCTGGCTCCAGCCTGTTTATTTCGCGGGGAAGATGCTCAGGTAGAGGACGGCGGTGGCGCGACTGGCGAAGCTGACGTGGAACCTGCTGATCGTTATCCCGGCCATTGTAACGATCGCTTTGCTGTTCCTGCTGTTTCAGCAGGACTTCTGCGTCTTCAACCTGTCGGCGAAGTTTTTCTGAACGGGTACCGAACAGCATCCGCCGTAGTTTTTCTATCTGCGCCCGCAGATGCTCTATTTCACGCTCTTCGTTCTCTATTTTCTCTTCTGCCCGGGCCAGCGCCGAACGCAGGAACGACTCAGTCTCTGCAACGAGGCTAAGCTGACTGTCTTTCTGGCGAAGCGCATCTTCCAGCGCGGCGATACGGGTGAGATAGTCCTGTTTCATGCCCGCTGTTATAGCAACGGGATGATTTAATTTACAACATACTCAGCGCGTTGGAGCGGGATGTTTTGGGCTGGCGCCAGTCCAGTTTGTCGAGGAGCATGGTAAGTTGCGAGCGGGTGATGGCGATTTTGCCGTCGCGTACAGCAGGCCAGACGAACTGTCCCTCTTCCAGACGTTTGGTAAACAGACACAGACCGTCAGCATCAGCCCAGAGGATCCTCACGGTGTCACCTTTGCGGCCACGGAAGATAAACAGGTGGCCGGAGAACGGATTTTCATCAAGGGCATGCTGTACCAGTTCGCCCAGACCATTGAACGACTTACGCATATCCGTAACGCCGGCAACCAGCCAGATACGGGTGCCTGACGGGAGGGATATCATTGGCTTCTCCCGGTCAGCTCGCGAAGCAGTACAGCCAGCAACTCTGGTGACGGATTCTCCAGCGTCATTTTGCCGTGGCGGAACTCAACACAACAGGAGGAGGCATTCAGCGCTGAGAACTGACCCGGATCTGTGTTCGTCTCACCTGTTGGTGCTGGATCAGATATCACCTCGACAGGCAGCATCATCGGTGATGGTGACGATTCGACTGTTGTCGGAAGGCGGCGTGATATACGCCCTTCATTCTGCCAAAGCCGTAGCCATTTGAAGATGACGTTATCATTGATGCCGTTGTCACGGGCAATCTGAGCAACGCAGGCTCCGGGACGAGAAGCCAGTTCGACCATACGGAGCTTGAAGTCATTCGAATAATTTTTACGAGGTTCTTTTCGCCAGGATTGGGTTTCCATACTTAGATGTCCGTCAGTAACAGGTGGGCGTCTAAGTTACCAGCACTGGCTTAATGGCTACATACGGCGCTGGCTTTACGCTTAC